>CALJYC010000298.1 GCA_937984275.1 uncultured bacterium
CCGCGGGCGCAAGGGTAATGCGGCCGAGCTCGATCTCGCCGAGGTCGTGTGCCGGCAGGCGCAGATGCTCGATGCGGACTACGCGCCGATCTACAACACCTGGGGCCTGATCAAGGTCTACAAGGGCGACGTGATCTCGGCGCTTCGATTCTTTCAGCGGGCTATCGCGCTCGATCCGGATCTCTTCGAGGCGCAGATGAACTTCGGCGAGGTCACGATCTCGTTCCGTGGCTACGAGGATGGCCGCAAGGCGTTCGCTCGCGCGGTGGAGCTCGACCCGAACAACTACGATGCGGTCATCGGGCTTGGGACGGCGCTTCGCGGCCTCGAGCGTTTCTCCGAAGCGGAGACACAATATGAGCGCGCCAAGCAGCTCGATACCAAGCGCCCGGAGGCGTACTTCAACCTCGGTGTGCTCTACCAGGACTACATGTCGGGCTCGGTGGCTGATCTGAAGAAGGCCAGAACCTTCTTTTCCGAGTTCCTGAAGCGCGCTGGCAAGCAAACCGAATTCCGTTCGAGCGTGCAAGATGTGAACACTCGGTGCGCTCAAAAGCCGAGCAAGAAGCGCGGCGCGCCCAAGTGTCGGCCCGGGCGCATGCAGAACATCGACATCTCGGTCGAGGCCATGCAGGTGGCGGGTTAAGGACGAATCATGCAAAAAGCGATTTCTAAGTTCATCTCACAATTGCTTGTTTTTACTGCACTAATGGCAGCGCCTTCGATGTGGGCGGGTACGGTGGAGGCGCAGGACGGGCCGCCCTCGGAAACGACCTACGACTTCGAAGATGACCTCGTCACGGGCGATCTGGTGAGGCCCGATGGTGAGCAGTTGATCGTGCGACGCCGCGGGCGTCGAGCGTCCCTGATTCAGATTCGAGAGCATTTTATTCCCGAGATGCTGAAATCTGTGGAAGATTTGTAATGGGGGATCCGGGTGAGTGAGTCGAGCCACAATACGTCGGTCGCGTTTTCTGTCTATGACGGAGACGCGTTGCTCAGCACCGAAACGCTGAGCCAAGAGATCATCAAGATCGGTCGTCTGCAGACGAGCGACATTCACCTCGATGACGAGAAGGTCAGCCGCATGCACGCGGTGATCGAGGTGACTGCACCGGGGGAGGTGTTCATCATCGACCTCGGTTCCGCGTCGGGTACGCTCGTCAATGGCGAGAAGATCAACAAGCGGAAGCTGCAGACCGGCGACGAGGTGCAAGTCGGCAATAAGCGGCTGCACCTCGACATCATCACCGGAACGGTGGCGGTTGCCTCGAGCCCACCTGTCGCGATGGCTGCAGGCGGTGGGCGTGCGACCCCCGTCGTAGACGAACGCGCGATGACCGCGATGCTCGATGAAGAGTCGGAGCCGCGGGCCAAAGCTGTGCCCACGGTCAGCGAGAAGGAAGACGAGTCGGGGCCCAAGTTCAATCCGTTCGAGGTGGGCGCCAAGCGGTTGTCGCGTACGCCTTTCGTGAACGCTGCCGCGGAAGAAGGGCCCGAGTACGGTCTCGTGGCCACTACAGCTGCGCTACCGTCACACGAGATCGAGACCAACGAGCGCGCGATCGAGGTGTCGGTCATCTGGGGCGATCGAAATGTTCTCAACGTCGACTACCTGACTCCGCCGCGCGATTACTATGTTGGTGAGCCCAACGGCGAAGACGTCGACTACGTGCTTGGCCACGACGCGATTGGCGTCGACCGCATGCCGCTTTGCGTCGCGCAGGGTGCTGGCGTCGCAGCGATCGTTCCCGAGGGCGCCAAGGGCGAAGCGACGATCGGCGACCAGACGCGCTCGTTCGACTTGATGCGCGGCCAGGGAGATTTCCGGCCGAGCTCGAGCGTAGCCGGCGCGATGGAGTTCCCCGTGCCCGAAGGCGGCTCGGTTCGCATGAAGCACCGGGACTTCACCTTCATCGTCAAAGACGTGAAGGCCGGCAAGAAGGTCGCGGGCCATGCGAAGATCGACGTCCGCCCGATGATCTACGTTGCTGGTGCGGCGCTCTTCGCGAGCCTCGTGTTGACGATGTTCTACTTCCAGCCGCCGCGTCCGCGGGGGCTCTCCTCGGACTTGCTGAGCACCGACTCGCGTTTGATCCAGTTCCTCATGGAGCCGGAGGAGCTCGAGGAGCCAGAGCCCGAGTGGCTCAACGGCGAGGATTCGTCCGGCGGCGGCACCGGCAAGGCCCACGAGGGTGAGCAAGGCCAGATGGGCGACGAGAAGTCCGAGAAGAACAAGAACAAGTACGGCATCCAGGGGCCGGAAGACAATCCCGACCCCGTCATGGCACGCGAGCAGGCCGAGGAAGAGGCGCGTACCGCGGGCATCATTGGGACCCTGGCGTCGATGCAGGGCTCGTTCAACGCGCCCACCTCGCCGTACGGCGCGGACTTCGCGCTTGGCAATGATCCGACCAGCGCCCTGGGCGCGATGACGGGGAACGACATCGGTCAGAACTTCGGCTTTGGTGGCCTCGGGCTGCGCGGCACCGGTCGCGGGGGCGGCGGTCTCGGTCAAGGCACCATCGGCATGGGTAACTTCGGCACGATCGGTCGCGGTGGCGGCCGAGGTGCAGGCGAGGGCGGCTATGGTCGTGGCGTCGGCGGGTTCCGCGGACGCGCTGGGGGCGTGCCTCAGGTTCGTAGCGGCGGCGCCGAGGTTCGGGGCTCTCTGTCGAAGGAAGTCATTCGTCGTGTCGTGCGACGCCACATCAACGAAGTGAAGTTCTGCTACGAGCAGCAGCTCAACGCACGGCCCGATCTGCAGGGTCGAGTGACGACAAAGTTTGTCATCTCGCCAACAGGCTCGGTGCAATCCGCCATGGTCGGAAGCTCGAGCTTGCGGAACGAGGCGGTCGAGAGCTGCATCGTGCGAGCGGTCCGTAGGTGGACCTTCCCCGCGCCCGACGGTGGCGGCGTGGTGGTGGTAAACTATCCGTTCCTGCTCGACGCCGCGGGCCAGTGACCTCCGGGTCGCAGACCGAAAAGCGAGATTTCCCTCTGATATCCCTGCTTTCCAGGGCCTGTTCTCCCGTTCAGGAAAAACGGGGTGGTCTGAAACTGGCCAAAAAGGGTGAAACAGCCGAAAAAAGAGCTGTGTTTACTATTGTTGGCCGTGCGACAAATGCTGTAGGATTGAAGTGCTTGTGAATTTCCAAGCGCAGGAGGCAAGCATGCGAGCTCACATGTTCGGGGTTGTGTTGGTGGGTCTAGTCCTGATGGGCGGGAATTGTTCTCGTGCCCGGGTAGAGTCGATGAACGAGATGAATGCGGGCGTCGAGCTCGCGCAGATGAAGCGGTTCAGCGAAGCTGCCGAGAGCCTCGAGAAGGCTGGGGCGATCGATCCGACGAATCATCAGGCGTACTTCAACCTCGCCATCGTTCAGGTCGAGCTGCGGTCGTTTTCTGCGGCGCGCGAGGCGCTCGAGCGGGCGATCGTCGCGAAACCGGACATGGCGGGCTACCACGAGAAGCTCGGCACCGTGCTCATGGAGCTCGAGGACTGGAAGGGCGCCCAGGCTGCGCTCACCAAGGCCCTCGAGCTCGACTCGTCTCTGTTCAAGGCGCACTTCAAGCTCGGACGTTGTAGCGAAGAGCTCGAGGATTCCCAGAGCGCGCTTTACCAGTACACCGATGCGATCAAGACCGGTCCCCGGTTCTTGCCGTCGTACTCCGCGCTCGGTCGGTTGTACGCGGACCTCCGTTATCCTGATCAGGCCGCGCAGGTGCTGAGCGAGGGGCTCAAGGTCGCGATGCCCGGCACCGAAGAGGAGGCGAACATTCATCACCTCCTCGGCACCGTGTATCAGCAGCAGCGCAAGTACGACGAGGCCATCGCCGAGTTCCAGGCCGCGCTAGGAATCGTCCCTGGGATGGGCGACGCATTGTTTTCGCTGGGTTGGACGTACGCCCTACAGGGCAACGACGAGGAGGCAAAGCGCTACCTCGACAAGTACGTGATGATGGCGGGGACAGACGCGCCGGAGCATTACGTGAAGGCTGCGCGAGACCGTCTCGCAGAGTTGAGAACCGAATCGCCGTAGGGGGGCTGAGGCAAGATGTCGGAAGAACAATCGGGGGATGAGGTTCGGGAACTGACGGCGGACGAAAGCGCCGAGCTCGAAAAGCTCGACGACGCGATCGCCAAGTTCGAGCAACAGAAGCGATGGTCGGACATGATCCGTTCCATCCTGAAGAAGGCTGAGCTGCTTCAGTCGCCGGCGGAGAAGGTGGAGCTGTTCCGTCAGGCTGGGACCCTCTACCTGGAGCGATCGAGCAACCAGGCCGAGGCCATCAAGTGCTTCGAGCAGTTGCTCGAGTACGACGCGCAGGATGTCGACGCGATCCAGCGCCTCAAGCAGATGTATGAAAAGCGCCGCGACTGGGAGAAGCTCATTCGCACGATGCAGCGCGAGGTCGAACTTCTTCCGGAAGACGACCAGTTGATTCGCTACAGCGAAATGGCCGACCTCGCAACGCAGCGGCTGCGTAAGCCCGACGTGTGCATCGAGCTTTGGCAGAAGGTCCTCGAGGGTGATCCGGAAAATCCGAACGCACTCGACAATCTCGCGCAACTCTATGAGCGCGCCCGCAAGTGGGAGCCGCTTGCCGAGGTCTTGGAAAAGCTGGTCGCCAGCGACGCCGACGTCGCGTCGATGAAGCAGCAGCTTCAAAAGCTCGGCATGATTTACGCCGACAAGATCGGCAACGACGAAGGTGCAATCGGGGCCTTCAGGAAGCTGCTCGAGCTCGATCCATCGGATCGCCGGGCACAGGAGCAACTCAAGCGGCGCTACGTTTCGTTGGGCGCTTGGGACGAGCTCGAGACGTTCTACGCGGCCAACGAGAAGTGGGACGAGCTGATCCGCATCGTCGAGCGGCAGGCTGAAGCGCAGGAGACCGGTCCCGACGAACGGATTCCGCTACTCTTCAGAGCGGCGCGCCTGTGGGAGGACAAGAAGGGGAAACCCGATCGGGCCGCCCGTGTGTACGAGAAGATTCTCGGCGCCGATCCGGACAACGTGCGGGCTGCTGAAGCCCTCACACCGATTTACGAAGAGGCGCACGACGCGCGCAAGTTGGTTTCGGTCCTGGAGGTGCGATTTGCGCACGCTGCGGACGATGGGTCGAAGGTCGAGCTTCTCGGCAAGATCGGCCATGTGTTCGAAGAGCGGCTGAGACAGCCAGAGGTGGCGTTTGAGCGCTACCTCGAGGCGTTCTCGCTGGCACCCACGCACGACGAGGCTCGCGCGGACGTCGAGCGACTAGCCGAGGAGATGAACGGTTGGGATCGCTTGGTGTCCGGCTTCGAGTCGGCGATCGAAGGGGTTGCCGATCCGCATCAAGCCGTCCCGATCCGTCTGAGTTACGGCCAGACCTTGGCCCAGCTCGATCGAATCGACGAAGCGATCGAACAGTTCCGGCTCGTCTACGAGCTCGAGAGCGACAACCTGGGCGCGATCAGCGCGCTTGGGGACCTGTATTTCCGCACCGAGCGATTCCGTGACCTGCTGGACGTCTACGCCCGACGAATCGAGCTCGAGCAGGACTCGGAAGTCCGTCTCGAAATCGCGTATCGACGCGCGCAGCTCTTCGCCGAAGCGCTGAACGACACGGATGAGGCGATCGAAGCCTACGAGGGCATCATCGAGGAGTATGGGGTGGAGCAGGTCGACGCCTGCCGCGACCTCGAGCAGCTTTACGAGAACGAGTCACGCTGGCAGGAGCTGGGACAGCTTCTCGAGCGGCGAATCGAGGCCAATCCGGAGAGCCACGAAGAGCTCGCTGCGCTCAAGTTCCGACTCGGACGCGTCTGCGAATCGCGGATGCAAGACAAGCCGCGCGCGGTGGAGCTCTACCGGGAGGTGCTTTCGCTCATTGCCGAGCACGACGGCGCGAAGGCGCAGCTCGAGCAGCTTCTCGACGACAATGAGGTGGCGGCTGAGGCTTCTCAAGTCCTCGAGCCCATCTACGAGATGAGCGAGGATTGGGGTCCCTACGTCAACGCGCTCCGAGTTCAGCACCGCTTCAACCGCGAGCCGCGACAGAAGCTCCAGCTGCTCACACGGGTGGCCGACACGTACTTCCAGTACATCGGCGACACCGAGCGGGGTTTCGTGTCGCTGTGCGAGGCGTTCCGCGAAATGCCGTCGGACATAGGCACGCTGCAGCGACTCGAGATGCTTGCGAGCGAGCACGAGCTCTTCGAGGCCGTCGCAGAGCTCACCGGTGACCTCGCCGCGAACGTGGAGGACGTTTCGCTGAGCCGATTGCTTTGGATCAAGACCGCGCAGATTCACGAAGCGCAGCTTCAGAACACGGAAGCCGCCGTTGCCGCGTACCGCAAAGTGCTGGAAGCCGACGCTGGGGACTTCGAGGTGCTTGGTGCGCTCGATGCTCTCTACCGGGGCGCGCAGCGGTGGCACGAGCTCGTTGGCGTCCTTCGGGCCCGTGTCGAGGCGCATTCGGATCCCGACGACAAGATCGGCGTTCTCGCCGAGATGGCTCGCACTCATTCCGATCTTCTAGACGAAGCCGATCAGGCGATCGCGCTGCAGAACGAGATTCTCGAGCTCGATCCGACCAACCTCGGCGCGCTGAGCGCGCTCGACGACCTGCTTGCTAGGCAGGGCCTGTGGAGCGACCTCGTCGACAACGTGGAGCGCCAGCTGTCGATGAACGATGATCCGCACGAGCAGACGGTGCTTCTGCTTCGTCTTGCGGAAATTCGAGAAGAGCGCATGGGGTCGACCGAGTCAGCCGTCGAGATCTACCGCGATGTGCTGTCCAACGATGCAAGCAATCCTGCGGCACTCGGCGCCCTCGAGCGCTTGCTGGAGTCGCCGGACCATCAAGCGGCGGTCGCCGACATTCTCGAACCGATCTACAAGGACGGCGGGGCATCCGGACGGCTCGTCGACGTGTACGAGATTCAGGCGCATCACGCGACTGCTCCAGAGCGGCGCCTCGGGCTGTTCAACGAGATTGCCAAGCTGCAGGAATTCTCTTTGAGCGACCTGCACGGGGCCTTCGAAAGCTACGCACGGGCGTTCCGGGAGGACCCGGGCCACCCCAAGTCGAAAGAGGAGCTCGAGCGCATCAGCGCGGCCGTGGGCGCTTCGGACGCGCTTGCCGGCGTGTACGAGCAGGTCGTGACGTCCTTGGACGATCCGCAGCTCGCCATCGGGCTGCTGCTCCGCGCTGCGGAGATCCGCGAGGAAGACCTCGGTCAACTCGACCGTGCGGTCGAGCACTATCAAAAAGTGCTCCAGATCGACGACGAGCATCACCATTCGGCCGACGCGTTGGAGCGACTGTTCCAGCAGGCCGAGCGTTACGAAGATCTCGCAGGGATCTACCGCCGCAAAGCGCGCATGCTGCCTTCGCCGACCGACCAGCGCGAGCAGCTCGTCAAAGCCGCCGCGATCTACGAGGACATTCTCGACAAACCTTCCGACGCGATTGCAGTGCACCAGCAGGTGCTCGAGATCGATCCGGGCGACGTCGAGTCGCTCGACCGTTTGATCGAGCTGCAGACGCAGCTTGGCAAGTGGTCATCGTTGCTCGAGACGTACGAGCGCAAAGCTGAGGTCGTTGCTGACCCCGACGCTCGCAAAGAGCTATTCACGGCAATGGGTCGCGTGTACGAGACGCAGCTCGACGACGCCGACAAAGCCATCGACGTGTACCAGCGCGTCCTCGAAATCGACCCGGATGATCTGGCGGCGCTTGGCCACTTGGACGGGCTGTACGAGAACACAGCACAGTGGCGGGACCTCCTGCAGGTGCTGGAGCGCCAGTCGGAGTTGGTGCCGGAAGAGGATGCCCGGACCGAGCTTCGTTTCCGAATCGGTGAGCTCTGGCGGCGGCACCTCGAGGACCCGACGCAGGCGATCGAGATCTACCGTGATATCTTGGCGGAGGCTCCCAGCCATCAGAAGACTCTGGACGCGCTGACCACGATGACCACCGACGCGGTGGAGCCCTTGGCCGCCGCCGAGGCGCTCGAGCAGGTCTACCTGGTCGCGGGTGAGTATCGAAAGCTGACCGACGTTCGCGAGGTGCAGATTCGCTTCACCGAGGATTCGGCCGAGCGGGTGGAGATGCTCCAACAGCTCGCTGAGATCTACGAGATCCAGCTCGAGGATCCGCCTGCGGCTTTCGGCGCCTTTGTTCGGGCGCTTCCGCTCGATGCGCGCAACGAGCTCACGCTGTCGTCGCTGGAGCGCCTCGCCGAGCAGACCGGTAGCTGGCATGAAGCCGCTTCGCGTTATGACGCTGAAGTCCAGAGAATGCGTGAGGAATCTCCTGAGGAGGTCGTTCACCTCTCCAAGCGCTCTGCGGTGATCAACGAGGTTCAGCTGGATGACATCGACGCCGCGATATCGCGCTACCAATTCGTCGTCGATGTCGACTCGACAGATGTCGATGCCATCGAGGCGCTCGACCGGCTCTACGAGCAGACCGAGAGGTGGGACGACTTGGCCGCGACGCTTCAGATGGAAGCGGCCGTTGCCACCACGCCGGAGGATGTTCTGAACCTGCAGTTCCGAACGGGACAGGTCTTCCAGAACCAGCTTGGCAAGATGGATTCCGCCATCGCGCAATACCGCGAGATCATCGCGGCCGCGCCCGAATACTCGCCGGCAGTCTCGGCACTAGAAGACCTGTTCTCGAGCGGCGTGCAGCCGCTGCAGATCGGCGAAGTGCTCGAGCCGCTCTACCGAATGCAGGGCAACTGGGGTCAGCTGCTCAGCGTGCAAGAAGTCCAGGTCGAGCATCAGAGCGATCCGATCGAGCGCGTCGTCATGATGCACCGGCTCGCGGAGATCGCAGAGGACAAGGCCGACGACCATGGCCGCGCCTTCCAGTGGATGCAGAAGGCCTTGCTCGAGGATCCGAGCCACGATCATTCGCTTGGGGAGGCAGAGCGTCTCTCCGCGATCGTCGACGGTTGGACCCAATTGGCCACCACCTACGCGAACGGCATTCAGAACACCGGAGACCCGCTCAACAAAGCGGAGCTCGGCCGCCGTCTGGCCAAGGTGTACGAGCAGCAACTGCACGATCTGGAGCGAGCCGAGGAAACGTATCGATTCGTTCTCGGCGTCGACGATCACGATGAGAATGCGCTCGAGGCGCTCGACCGGATCTACACCGAGCACGGGGCACACCGGGCGCTCGCGCAGGTGCTTCGAAAGCGAATAGAGGGTTCCAACAATGGCTCGGAGCTGATCGACCTCCACTACCGCCTCGGCACCCTGCTCGAGCACCGGCTCGGCTGCACCGAAGACGCCATCGAGGTGCTCAACAAGCTCCTCAACGATCACGATTCCGAGCACGCCGAAACGATTCACGCGCTGCAGGGAATCTACACCAACCTCGAGCGTTGGCCGGAGCTCTTCGAGAGCTTCGAGAAGGAGCTGAGCATTGCGCTCGGTGATTCGCAGCAGGCCGAAGTCTTCGCGCGAATGGCCAAGCTGTCGTCGAACCGACTCGGCGACCCAGAAAAGGCCATCGGCCTTTGGCAGCGAGTCCTCGACCTTCGGGGGGAGGACGCCGAGGCGCTCAACGCACTGGGCGACATCTACGCGTCGCAGGGCAACTGGCGTGACCTCGTGGACGTCCTCGAGCGCGAGGCGGGAATTGCCGACGACGATACATTCCGCATTCAGGTCTACTCCGACCTCGCACGGGTTTGGTACGAGAAGCTGGAGCGCGAGCGCAACGCGATCGAGAACTGGGAGCGGGTGCTCGATATCGACCCCGGTAACACCTACGCGCTGTTCAGCATTGCCGAGATTCAAAGGGCTGGTGGTCAATCGCGAGAGCGTGCGGACACGTTGCATCGAATCATCGACGTCGGCGCGGCGACCCTCGAGGACGCCGACCTAGTCACGGTCTACATGCAGCTCGGCCACATCTATGGAAACCAGCTTCAGCAGCCGGGCGATGCGGTCGAGGCCTATCGCAACGTCTTGACCATCGACCCGGCCTTCTTCGAAGCGCTGGACTCGCTCGAGCTCATCCATCGTGATGAAAACCAATGGGAAGACGCGATCGATGTCATGGAGCAGCGGGCGCAGGCGCTCGTTGATCCGCAGGAAAAGATCCGCCAGCTCATCTCGGTCACCGAGCTCTGGGAGAGCGAAGTCGGCAACAAGGACGGCGCCGCGGGCGCATTCGGACGCATCCTCGATGTCGATCCGATGCACGAGTATGCGTTCTCCGAGTTGCAGGCCTTGCACAAGGAGGCGGAGCGTTGGGACGAGCTGATCGACCTGTACGTCACCCGCATCGAAGCGACGGAAGATCGCAACGAGCGCATCGAGCTCTTGCGCGCGGCTGCCAGGGTGTACGAGGAGCAACTCGACAGTGGCGAGCAGGCGTACCACACGCTCTACATCGCGTGGACCGAGGACTTCTCGAACAAGAACACGGCTGTCGACCTCGAGCGGGTGACCGCGGCGAACGAAAAGTGGAACGAGCTTCTGACCTCGGCCAACCAGGTGTTGCAGGAGGGCCATGAGCCAGACACGCAGATTGCCATCTGCCTCTGCTGCGCGAAGTGGTACGGGCAGGACCTCGGACATCCCGAGTACGCGATCCCGTACTACGAGCAAATTCGAGCCCTCGACCCGGGCAACGCCAAAGCTTGGTGGCAGCTGGGCGACCTTTACGAGACCACCCAGCAGTGGGACAAGCTCGCTCAGGCGCTCGCGAAGCTCGTCGAGCTCAGTAGCGACGACGAGGTCAAAGCCAACACCTACGTCCGTATGGGCGACCTGGCCGATGATCGCTTCGCGATGCGGCAAGAGGCGGAGGACTACTACCGGCGGGCGCTGCACCTACAGGACAAGCACGTCGGTGCGCTAGAGGCGCTGGAACGCATCTACCGCGAGGACGGGCGTTCCAACAAGTTGCTGAACATCCTCGAGCGTAAGGCGGAGGCCGTCGAGGACACGGACAGCATCGTGTCGGCACTGCTGCAGGTTGCCGAAGCCTACGAGGAGCGATTCAACGATCCGAAGGCGGCTGTCGAGAATTACGAGAGGGCCGCCGAGTTGTCGCCTTCGGACCTCAGCGCGCTTCGAGGTTTGGAGCGTTTGTACGCGCAAGAGGGCCGTTATCAGGATCTGATCGGCATCCTCGAACGGGAGTACGAGGTCGTGGCGACCGAGCGCGAGCGGATCGAGCTCCTGATGCGACTCGCCCAGATGTGGGTGCAGGAGTTTCACAAGCCAGAGAACGCGGCGGAGCGCCTGGAGCAGGTCTTGGATATAGATCCGCTGCATGACGATGCGCTGTGTGAGCTCGAGCAGCTCTACAGGACGATGCAGCGGTGGGACGACCTGGTGCGCACGTACGACCGTCACGCGAGCGCGACCTCGGACAGCGAAGAGCGGGCCCGTATCTTCCGCGAGCTCGGCCAGCTCTACGCCTCGCACAAGGACGACGCGGAGCAGGCGATCGACAGCTACCTGAATGCGCTCAATCTCAACGAACAGGATATCTTCAGCCTGCAGGCGCTGACGAAGTTGTACGAGCGCAAGGGCGACTACTCGGCGGCTCTGGACATGATGGGTCAGCTTGCGGCCGTCCTGGACGACCCGGCGGACCAGGTGACGCTCAAGCACCGCATGGGCCGCATTCTCGACCAAGAGCTCGGGGATCGAGTCTCGGCGTTGGAGCAGTTCCAAACGGCGATCGATTTGGACCCTGCGCACCTTCCGTCACTCGAAGCGATGCGAAGCATTCACGTCGATTCCGGCGATTGGGTGGCAGCTGCCCGCACCCTCGGCCTCGAGATCGAGCACACCGAGAAGGACCGGATTCGGGGCGCCCGACTCGTCGAGCTAGGTCGTATTCGTGCGGAGAGGCTCGATGACGAGGCCGGCGCGGTTCAGGCCTTCGAGGCGGCGTCTGCGGCCGACCCGGACAACGAGGACGCCTTGTTGCCGCTGGTCGACTCGTACGTTTCGAACGGCCGGCATGAGGATGCCTTCCCGCTGCTCCAGATTCTGGTCCAGCGCTCGGACAAGCGCGACATCGACGAGCAACATCGGCTTGCGTCGATGTTGGGCGAGACTGCGACCAAGCTGGGCCACGCCGACGAAGCCGTCAGCGCCTACGAGCGAGCCTACGCGATCGACAACGACGATTCGGCCGCGCTCAAGGGCTTGGCTGGAAGCTATTTCCGCGCGGAGCGATGGGACGATGCGTTCAAGTACCATCAGTTGCTGCTGGTCCAACACCGCGATGCCCTCGGCCGCGACGAGATTACCGAGGTCTTCTATCGACTCGGCGTCGTAAAGCGAGAGCAGGGCGAGGACAAGAAGGCGCGCAACATGTTCGACAAGTCGTTGGAGGAGGACACGCATTTCGTGCCTGCCCTCGAAGCGATGGTCGACCTGCAGGCAGCCGAAGGCGATTGGGAATCGGTCGTTCAGTACAAGAAGCGCATTCTCGATGTCGCCGACGAGCCTTCCGCCCGAGCCAGGCTTCTCGTCGAGATCGGTGACCTTTGGCACGAGAAGCTCGAGAACCCGGATGGGGCTGCGGAGGCATTTACCGAATCGCTCGACATCGAGCCTGACAACCACGTCGTGCTGCACAAGCTGTTGGTGGCCTTCCAAGCCGCGGAGCGTTGGTCCGAGGCCATCGACATCATCGAGCGCGTCTCCGGCCTCGAGGCGCGTGACGAGGCCAAGGCCAAGTACACCTACACGATCGGCGTCGTCCTCCGCGACAAGCTGGAAGACGAAGACGCGGCCCTCGAGCGCTTCAATGAAGCCCTCGACCTCGACAGCACACAGCTAAAGCCGTTCGAAGCCGTCAACAAGCTGCTCAACGAGCGCAAGGACTGGAAGGCGCTCGAGCGGGCGTACCGCAAGATGCTTCACCGCATCATCAACCAGGGCAATACAGATCTCGAGCACAACCTCTGGCACACGCTCGGCATCATCTACCGCGACCGTCAGCGCAACTTCGATGCGGCGGCAGAGTCGTTCAAGATGGCCGCTGGGCTCAAACCAGACAACGCCGTGGAACACGAGATTCTTGCTGAGCTCTACGCCACGATGCCGGACAAGACCGAGGAGGCCATCGCGGAGCACCAGTGGCTCCTCGCGGCTGACCCGAACAGGCTCGACTCGTACCGGGCGCTCTACAAGCTCTACTTCGACGCGCGCGCCTATGACAAGGCGTGGTGTATCGCGCGTACGCTGACGTACTTCCAGAAGGCCGACGAGGAGCAACAGAAGTTCTACCAACAGTACCGGCAGGATCGCGAGATCCAGCCGAAGACGCGGCTGAGCAACGAGAACTGGGTCAAAGACCTGATGCATGCCGACCAGGACATCTACATCTCCAAGATCATGGAGGTGATTGCTCCCGCGGTTCGCGCGTCGCTGGCGTTGACGGACAAGAAGCTCAATCTGCACAAGCGTAAGCCCGAGGACCTCGCCAACCCGAGCCTCGCGCTCGCGCGGCAGTTCAAGCTGGCACAGGACGTGCTCAACGTGTCCATCCCGGTACGCCTCTACATTCAGAAGGAGCTGTCGGGGGCGCTTCGAGACGAGTCGCGCAGCAACCCTCCAGCGATCATCACCGGTTACACGCTGCTATCGGGATACCGTCCGGTCGACCTCGCGTTCGTCTGCGGGCGTCACCTGACTTACTACCGCGGCGAGCACTTTATCCGCACGATGTACAGCTCGCACACAGAGCTCAGGACACTCCTGCTGGCCGCCATGCGAGTCGCTGGCATGGGAGGCGGCGACGCCAGCGTGGAGTCCACTGCCAAGCAGCTGACGAAGAATATGGACCAGGCGCACCTCGACGTGCTCAAGCAGGTCGTTCGCAAGTTCGTCGACGCTGGCGGCCAGGCGGACATCAAGCGTTGGATGCAGGCGACGGAGATCACCTCACTTCGTGCCGGTTTGCTTCTGTGTGACGACGTCGACACGGCGGTCCGTATGACGCAACAAATTGCATCCGAGTCCACGGCCGACCTCGCTCCGCGCGACAAGGTCAAAGAGATCGTCATCTACAGCATCTCCGAGAGCTACTTCCGCCTTCGCGAGCAGCTGGGTATCCAAATCAAGGTCTGAGCCGGCCGAGCGTGCACCGGGCCCCGTGATGTGACAGGGCTTGTGCATGCTGGAGCTCGAGCTGCGGAGCGAAGCCGACACGCTCGCCTTGGCACGGTCCCTCGCGGCCGTGCTCGAGGGCGGCGACGTCATCGGGCTTGAGGGCGGCCTAGGGGCCGGCAAAACGACCTTTGCGCGCGGCGCCGTGCATGGGCTCGGCGTGCCTGAGGAGACGGCTGTGACCAGCCCTACCTTCGCGCTGCTCCACCAGTATGAGGGACGCCTTCCCGTCGCCCACGCGGACTTCTACCGCCTCGCCGACGAGGCAGAGCTAGAGGAGCTGGGCGTCGATGAGCTGGTCGAAGAGGGAGCGGTGCTCTTTGTCGAGTGGGGTCGGAAGTTTCGCGGGATGGCAAGCCGCACGGCTTTGTGGGTGGAGCTCGAGATCGTCTCAGACGCAGGTCGGCGGGCTCGTTTACGTCCGCAGGGTGTCCGCGGCGATGCGATCATCGGTGCCCTCGCTAAGCGAGCTTCGAGGTGAGGGATTCCCGGTTGCGGGGTACTAGAGGCTCTGGTAAGCCCGCGCGAACGTCTAGGTTGAACCAACTCGATGCCCCGCCGCGATGATATTGAAAGCATCCTTCTAATTGGATCGGGGCCGATCGTAATCGGGCAGGCCTGCGAGTTCGACTACTCCGGCACCCAGGGCGCCAAGGCGCTCAAAGAGGAGGGCTACCGGCTCATCCTGGTCAACTCGAATCCGGCGACGATCATGACCGACCCGGAGTTCGCGGATCGGACCTACGTCGAGCCGCTGACCCCCGAAATACTGGAAGCGATCATCGAACGCGAGAAGCCCGATGCGGTCCTGCCAACCCTTGGTGGCCAGACCGCGCTGAACCTCGCGTTGGCGCTCGCCGACCGCGGCATTCTTGAGAAGCACGGTGTCGAGCTGATTGGCGCGAACGTCGACGCCATCCGCAAGGCCGAAGAGCGGGAGCTGTTCAAGGCCGCGATGGACAAGATTGGCCTAGGTAGCGCGCGCGCCGGCGTAGCTCGCACCATCGAGGAGGCCAACGAGATCGCAGAGCACATCGGGTTCCCGATTATCCTGCGTCCATCGCTGACGATGGGGGGCTCGGGCGGCGGCGTGGCCTACAACAAGGCCGAGTTCGACGATGCGATCCGCTGGGCCTTCCAATGCAGCCCGATTCACGAGTGCCTGGTCGAAGAGAGCCTGATCGGTTGGAAGGAATACGAGCTCGAGGTCATTCGCGACAACGCCGACAACTTCGGGGTCATTTGCACGATCGAGAACCTCGATCCGATGGGGGTTCACACCGGTGACTCAATCACGGTGGCGCCCGCCATGACGCTCACCGACCGCGAGTATCAGCGTCTTCGTAACGCGGCCCGGGCGATCATTACCGAGATCGGCGTCGACACGGGCGGCTCCAACATCCAGTTCTCCGTCAACCCCGCCGACGGACGGGTGATCGTCATCGAGATGAACCCGCGCGTCTCGCGTTCGAGTGCACTGGCCTCGAAGGCTACCGGCTATCCGATCGCCAAAATCGCGGCCAAGCTCGCCGTCGGTTACCGCCTCGACGAGCTTCAAAACGACATCACTGGGACGAGCGCCGCGTTCGAGCCTACCATCGACTACGTCGTCACGAAGATTCCCCGATTCGCCTTCGAGAAGTTTGCCGGCGCCGATCCGCGCCTGACCACGCAAATGAAGTCAGTCGGCGAGGCAATGTCGATTGGCCGCACGTTCAAGGAGTCGCTCCAGAAGGCAGCCCGGTCGTTGGAGACGGGGAGGGATGGCCTCACCTCGCTTCTTGCAAAGGTCGACTACCGTGACCTCGCCGCGCAGGTCCGGCGGCTCATCGAGACGGGCGAAGCGATGAACACCGCGAAGCCGATGTTGGCGGACTTGCCCGATGCTACCGACGAGGAGCTCCGCGAATCGATTCTCGACCTCATTCGGACTCCGCTATCCGACCGGCTTTGGTACATCGCGGACGGCCTTCGCGTCGGGCTCACCCTCGAACAGATCCATGGTGCGACCGAGATCGACGTCTGGTTCCTCGAACAGATGCGCCAGATTCTGGCCTTCGAGAACACCTTGAAAGCCTCGACGAGCGAGCCGCTTTCCGAAGCAGTGCTGCGTAAGGCCAAGGAGCTCGGATTCAGCGACAGCCAGATTGCAGCGCTCCGAGGGGAGGGCGCCAGCGACGTCCGCGCGCAACGGGCCGCGTGCGGGGTCGAGCCGATCTACTCACGCGTCGACACCTGCGCCGCGGAGTTCCCGGCGCTTACCCCGTACATGTATTCGACCTGGGGTGTCGACAGCGAGGCGCGGGCTAGCGGCGACAAGAAGAAAGTCATGATCCTCGGCGGCGGCCCCAACCGCATCGGCCAAGGGATCGAGTTCGACTACTGCTGCGTGCATGCGTCGTTCGCTCTCAAAGAGATGGGCTTCGAGACCATCATGGTAAATTGCAACCCCGAGACGGTCTCCACCGACTACGACACATCGGACAAGCTCTACTTCGAGCCTCTGACGTTCGAGGACGTGATGCACATCGTCGATGTGGAAAAGCCCGACGGGGTGATCGTGCAGTTTGGTGGCCAAACACCGTTGAAGCTCGCGGTGCCGCTCTCGCAACAGGGGGTCCCGATCCTCGGCACATCTGCGGACGCGATCGACCGCGCGGAGGACAGGGAGCGCTTCGAGGATCTGCTCACCAAGCTCAACCTCAATCGTCCGCGTGGCGGGATCGCCAAAGGCACGAAGGACGCCTTCGCGGTTGCCGAGCGAATCGGCTTCCCGGTCGTGGTTCGGCCAAGCTACGTGCTCGGCGGGCGTGCGATGGAAATCGTCCACTCTCAAGAAGAACTGTCGCGGTACATGACCGTTGCCCTCGAGGCGGTCGCCGACGCCGGTACTCAGACCATTCTCGTGGACGAGTTCTTGAAGGACGCGATCGAGGTCGACGTCGACTGCGTCTCCGACGGCAAGGACGTCGTCATCGGCGGATTGCTGCAGCACATCGAAGAGGCGGGGATTCACTCCGGCGATTCGTCCATGGCGCTTCCCGCCCATGCCCTTCCGCCTGACGTCCTCGCCACACTGCGCTCGTCGACCCGTGCGCTCGCGCTGGAGCTTGGCGTCGTCGGCTTGATGAACGTTCAGTTCGCGGTTCGCGGGAGCGCGGTCTACGTCATCGAGGTCAACCCGCGCGCCTCGCGAACGATTCCGTTCATCAGCAAGGCGATCGGCGTGCCGATCGCCAAGGTCGCGGCCAAGGTAATGGCGGGCGCCACGCTGCCCGAGCTCGGCTACACGCGCGAGATTGTTCCCCACCACATTGCGGTCAAAGAGTCGGTCTTCCCATTCACCAAGTTCCCCGGTGTCGACACGATCCTCAGCCCCGAGATGCGCTCCACTGGGGAGGTGATGGGCATTGCCGACAACTTCCCCGACGCGTTCTACAAGGCGCTGCTCTCCGCGTACTTGGAGCTCCCCGACGAGGGGAAGGTCTTCATCAGTGTGAAGGAAAACGACAAGCCGGCCGCAGCCGACCTCGCGCGGCGCCTGAAGGACCTGGGTTTCGATATCATCGCGACGAAGGGGACCCGTGAGATGCTCGAGCGTGCGGGAGTCGAAGCGGTGAACGTCCACAAGGTGGGCGAGGGCCGGCCGCACATCGTCGACCTTCTGCAGAACGGCGACATCGCCCTCGTGTTCAACACGACGGAGGGCGCGAAGGCCATTCGGGACAGCCGTTCGATGCGCCGCCAAACGGTGTTGAGCGACGTGCCCTACTTCACGACGATCGCTGCCGCTGTCGCTGCCGTCGACGCCGTCGAAGCTAGACGCTTCAGGCCGCCCTCGGTCTGCTCGCTTCAGGAGTACCACGCGCGCACCAGCGAGCTTGTGACGGTTCGGCCACCCAAGCGCTGACCCCGTAAAGAGAATGCTCCGCATCCTCCACGGGGCTTCGGCTTTGGGTTGCCAACGTTCCAAGCACAGTTTACGAGGATGGGATGGACCGCGTTCCAATGACGCCCGCCGGGCATGCAGCGCTCACCGCCGAGCTCATCGCGCTCAAAGCGGAGCGGCCGAAGATCTCCCAAGAGATCGGGATCGCCCGCGATCACGGTGATCTCAAAGAGAACGCCGAATACCACGCCGCCAAGGACAAGCAGGGCATGTGCGAGGCGCGTATCGCGGAGATTGAAGACAAGCTCTCGCGCGCCGAGGTCATCGACCCTTCGACGCTTGGTGGCGACAAGGTGAAGTTCGGCGCCTTCGTCGAGCTGGAAGACATGGACAACGGCAAGGTCGTCACCTACCGATTGGTCGGTCCCGACGAATCGGACATCGAGCAGGGCAAGATCTCGATCACGTCTCCCGTGGCGCGCGCCATCGTCGGCAAGGAAGTCGGCGATGAGGTGCGCGTCCAAACTCCAGGCGGCGTTCGCAACTACGAAGTCAGCGACGTTCGCTGGGACTGACGGGAACCCCGTCCGAGGAAGCGAGCATCGGTGCCCACACTGCTCGATCATCCTGTCGAAACTTTGCCTGGGATCGGACCCACGACGGGCGCGCATCTACGCAGGCGCGGGTACGCATCGGTTGGAGACCTCTTGTGGTTGTTGCCGAGGGGCTACGACGACCAACGTACTCCCATACCGATTCATAGACTCCGGGACGGCGACTATGCGGTGGTCGAGGGTGTGGTTCGAAGGGCTCGATCCTTTCCGCGCGGCGGCCGAATGGGATTCGAGGCCCGGCTGGAACCTTCGGACGAACCGCCCGGGCACGACGGCTATCGGGAGCTGAAGCTGCTTTGGTTTCAAGCGATTCCAGGGCTCGCGAAACGCTTCGTCGAGGGGGAAACCGTTCGAGTCGCAGGTAAGGTGCACGACTATCGCGGCACGGCGACGATCGCACATCCCGAGACGCTCGCTGCCGACATGCCGGGGGCGATCGAGCCCCGCTACCCGGAGGTCCCGGGCGTTCGTCGCAAGGCCCTCCGGCGGGCGGTGCGCGCGGCGGTCGATCGTGCGGTCGCGGAGATTCCCGACCTGATTCCACCTGCGCTGCGCGCGGAGGTCGGCGCAGGCACCGTCGGTGAGGCGCTTGCGGCCATTCACATTCCGGACCCCACGACCTTCGATGCGGAGGCCGGGGCGGAGCCGCCGACACCGGCGCACCGCAGGCTTGCGCTCGAAGAGCTCGTGCTGTGGGAGCTTGCGCTTCGGTCCCGTCGGGCCTCGGAGCGTGGTGGGGTTGCTCGGCGGTTCGAGATCGAGCCGGCGGTGCAGTCGGCGTGCGGGGCTTTCCCCTTCGAGCTCACCGAAGCGCAACAGAGGGCCGTCGTGGAGGTGAGTGGAGCCCTGACGAGCGACACGCCGATGCGTCGGTTGCTTCAAGGCGATGTCGGATGCGGCAAGACGGCTGTCGCGATGGTCGCTTGCGCGCAGGTCGCTGCCGGTGGCGCGCAGACGGTGTTCTTGGCTCCCACTGAGCTCCTAGCCGACCAGCATGCAGAGACTTTGAGACCCACGGCCGAGCTACTCGGCCTCCGTCTTGGCGTTTTTACGGGCGCTCTCAGCAAAGATCAGCGCCGCTCGATGCTCGACCGCTTGGCCACCGGAGCTATCGACGTCGTCGTCGGGACGCATGCGCTACTGAGCGGAGAGGTTCGCTTCGCCGACCTGGGGTTGGTCATCGTCGACGAACAGCATCGCTTCGGTGTCGCACAACGCCTCCGTCTCGGCACACGCGGATCGACTCGGCGGCCGCATCTTCTCGTCATGACGGCCACACCGATTCCTCGAAGCCTTGCATTGGTTCTCTACGCGGGGCTCGAGTTAACGACGATCGATGCGAAGCCGCCGGGCCGAGTCCCGGTGACGACCAAGATGATCTCACGCACGCAACGCGCCACGGTGTTTCGCCAGATCGAGCGGGCGCTTGGAGCTGAGGGCAGAGCGTTCGTCGTGTGTCCAGCGATCTCTTCTTCGGACGAGCTCGTCGGTGTCGACCAAACCTTCGACGAAATGAAGGCGCGGTTTGGCGAAGATCGCGTAGGTCAGATTCACGGTCGCCTTTCCGGTGAAGAGCGCCGCGCGCTGATGCAAGCGTTTCGGGCGGGCGAGCTTCAGGTATTGGTCGGAACGACCGTGTTGGAGGTTGGCGTCGACGTTCCCGCGGCGAACATCGTCGTCGTCGAACAGGCCGAGCGCTTCGGGCTCGCGCAACTTCATCAGCTTCGGGGGCGCGTCGGGCGAGCGGGTCAGCGAAGTGCTTGCTTCCTCACGTTCGGCGAACCGCTATCCACCGAAGCGGAGGCGCGTCTCCAAGCGCTCTGCGACACCGACGATGGCTTTCGCCTGGCGGAACGCGATCTCGAGCTGCGAGGCCCCGGTCACCTTTTTGGGTATCGCCAATCCGGGGCTAGCGGGCTGCAGTTCGCGAGCCTCACCAGGGACCAGACCCTCCTTCAACGCGCCGGCGATCTGGCCGATCGCATCATTGGGGCCGATCCGGATCTGTCGGCGCCGGAGCACGCGACAGCGCGGACCGCCATAGAGCGCTGGGAACGCAACGCCGCAGTCCGCGAAGACGCCGGCTGAGGGGCCGGCCCGTTTGGCGGGCTTCTTGACGCATCCGCGGGACCCAGGTAGTTCCGAATTATGCCGCTGGTTCACCACACGCAGCGCGAAGTCACGCTCAAGATCGTCTATTACGGGGTCGGGCTGGGGGGCAAGACCACTAACCTCGAGACCATTCACGCGCAGACACGGCCGGAGTGCCGGGGCAAGCTCGTATCGGTGAACACCGAGGCCGAGCGGACGCTCTTCCTCGACTTCCTGCCCCTGCACCTCGGCAAGTTCCGCGGCTACACGGTGCGGCTTCATCTCATCTCCGTTCCAGGGCAAATCGCTCAGGACTCCACGCGCCAAATGGTGCTTCGGAACGTCGATGGCGTCGTGCTCGTCATCGACAGCCAACCCGAAGCGATCGAGGGTAACAACTACGCGATTCGCAACCTCGACTACAACCTGCGGCAAGACGGGACCGATCCCGATCGAATCCCAATGGTGGTTCAGTACAACAAGCGCGACCTGCCTGGCATCCTGGATGTCGAGGAGCTGAGCGAGCGGCTCGGCGTGCCCGAAGGCATTCCGGAGCTCGTCTCCTCGGCCCGTGATGCATGGGGTGTCTTCGAAACGGTGAAGTCGATCGTTCGCGTGTGCATGCGCCAACTCGGTGACCCGAGCCTGCGAAGCGAGGGTCGCGTCGAGTGCTTACTCGATGAGCCGCGCGGCCGATTCTACCCGAGCGGTCCCGTGTCGATGATCCACGCGCTGGTGCCCGAAGAAGCGGACGAGCAAGAGTTGGAGCTCGATGAGCTCGAGCTCGTAAGCGGCTAGGTCAGTGAACCCGTCCGGCCCAGAGTCCGTCGCTGATCGCGTTCGGAACGTTGCGCCGACGATCGAAATGCTTCCGGTGCGCACGCCGACGTTGCCGCCCGCGACCCACACCAACACCTTCCTGGTCGGCACGAAAGAGGCTGTGCTCATCGAGCCGGCGACGCCGTACCGGGAGGAGCAGGACGCGATGGTCCAATGGGTACAAGCCGCCCGTTTGCGCGGCGTCGAGCCGGTCGCGATCCTGGCCACGCATCACCATCCCGACCATGTGGGAGGCGCGATGGCGCTTCGTGAGCGGCTGAAACTGCCTCTATGGGCCCATGCCATGACCGCCCAGCGCCTCGACGGCATCGTCGAAATCGACCGCTCGATTCAAGACGGTGAACGCATCGAGCTCGACGGCCCGACGCCGACCTCGCTGACCGCGCTCCACACCCCCGGCCACGCACCCGGGCACCTGTGCTTTACCGACGAGGCGAGCAATATCATGATCGCCGGCGACATGGTCGCCTCGGTCGGTACCATCATCGTCGAGCCAACCGATGGGGACATGCTCTTGTATCTCGAGTCGCTTCGAAAGATGTCTGCGCTCGAGCCAGCCGGGCTGCTTCCCGCGCACGGCGACTTGATCGAGCAGCCACAAGCGATCCTGAGTTTCTACGTCGAGCACCGACTGATGCGTGAACACAAGGTGCTCGATGCGCTCGAAGCCCGCGGCAAGGCGTCACGGCCCCGACACTTGGTCGCAGACGCATACGCAGACACGCCGAAGGCGCTTTGGCCCTTGGCCCTCCGCTCGATCGAAGCGCACCTGATCAAGCTCGAGCGAGAAGGGCGCGTCGTGAAAGACGGGGACCGATGGGCGCCGGTCATGCCATCGAATTGAGCGACCAATCGTAGCGGTGGTAGTCGAGCGTGTAGCCGGCTTGGAATGCTGCCTCCAAGGCCTCCCGCTGAGCGTCCCGCGCGTAGTCCACGAGAAAGAGGCGCACGCCGGCCTCTCTCCCGAAGTCGCTTTGGTAGTAGCGAAACGTGATCGGGATCCGGACCGTACGATTCACGTCGTCGACCTCGACGCCTGATGCGACGTAGTTGAGGGCCGCGAGCTCCAACTGGGCGTCCAACTTGGAGGCTTGGTAGAAGGCCACCGGCGGGCAGCTCGTCGATGCGCACACGAGTGCTGCGTGAATCCGCGGGTCGACCCGCGACGGGCACAGCGCGAGCCGCGGGTCGTCGTCGTCGAATAGGCGTACGCCGGTCGCGGGGTGGGGCGCGTTGCGCCTGAGGACGCCGTTTTCGATCTCGTCGAGGGTCAGCACGAGGTCGCCGACTCGATACGCCACCACGCCAAAGAACGACGGAACTTCCATGACCGACTCGCGAATTCCAAGCGCGAGCACGCCATGGATGGCGAGCACGTTGTAGAGGTTGGTCCAAAAAGCGATGCGCTCCGGGTCATCACTCATCTCGTCGAGATCGATCGCCTGCAGTAGCCCGCTGGTGGCTTTCATCTCGGCGAAGGTCGGCGAGCTCCGAAGCTTCGCGTAGTCGACCTGACCGTCTTCGTCGAGAGCCTCGCTCTTCAAGTCGTTGCGGAGCTTGCGCAGGGCTTCGGCGATTTCGGTGGGCGAAGCGCTGGTTGCAGCCGCGACCTCGCCGTTCAGGACTTTGCGCCCGAGCCACTTATTGGGCACCAGCGCCTTCGCCAGCTGGGCGGGGCTGCGCGCGCGCCTCAGAATGTCGCTGGCGTCGCGCAGATTTCGGATCCAGGAGGCGGCCATCTCATTCGAGCGTACGGCGCAAAGACGGTTTCGTCACTCGATGACCGAATCAGGCAACCGCACGAACGCTCCAGGAGAAGTTTCGAGCGGCCGCACGGTGATCGGCTCCGCGGTCGAATCCTCACCGGCCATTGGGTGCCGTGCGCTGATCCAGGCCGCCCCTGCCGGGACACCGCGCAACCGAAACGCCCCTCGGGCGTCGCTGCGCGTCGCGCGCTCCCATCGTGGCGGGTCGCCCCAGGTCACCTCGGCGTCCGGGACCGGTTCGCTGTGCGCGTCCAGCACCTCGCCTTCGACGGTACCGCCGGGCTCCAACCGGACCGTGTCGAGCTCCTGCGGCCGATCGACGTAGTGGGGAGGCTCGAGCACGACACGGCGACTCTGTGGCTCGTAGTCCGAGTGCGAAAACGAGAGGTCGTAGGTGCCCGTCGGTGCGCGCCGAAATACGAAGGTGCCATCGTTTCGGGTCGTGGTGTCCAGCTCGGCCGGACCATCGAGGCGGATTCGCACGTTCCCGAGTGCGTTGCCGGTCCAGTCGTCGAGCACCTCGCCAAGGAACGTGACGCCGGCTGACATCACGAGGTGGACGTCGTCGGTGTCTTCGATCTCCGGAATGTGCGCCGGGCTGAAGGCCGGGTGCTCGGCGCTGAGCTCGAACGGAGGCTCGGGCAGGGCAGGAACCGAGAAGGTCCCATCGGCGTCCGATTTTGCGGTTCGCCGAATCGGGGTCTGGGGGCTTTTCGCCGAGACCGTAAGCAAGGCGCCGCCCACCCCGAACCCCCGTTCGTCGACGACGCGCCCGCGCAGGGTGTAGAGCGTGCTCGACAGCTCCAGCTCGATGGTGACTCGCGCATCGTCTCCGATCGCGAGTGACTCGCGCGCCGGAGGCAAGTCGTAGGGAAGGGCCGTGACGCTCACCTCGCCACGTACGCCGTGAAACGAGAACGAGCCATCGGATGCTGTCACGGACATCCGCGGCAGTCGCTCCCCGGGTGCGCGCAACTCGATGGGGATGCCTTCGAGGCCGCTGCCTCGCTCATCGATCACGCGGCCCGAGAGCTCGGCGCCGGAGCGCATCACGATGTCGACGTCCGAACGCGTCGCTCCCGGACCCACCTGCAGACGCTCGGAGTCGGCAGGTGCGAAGTCGTCATGGCTCGCCGCGATCGTGTACGGGCCAGGCCGAAGGTTCGGGAGGACAAAGGCCCCATCGCGGCCTGTCGCGACCTGCTGGACGAACGCAAGGGCTCCGCTTCCAGCGGCCGAGATCTGCGGGACCGGTCCAGACGTCACGCCGAGAGAATCGGTGGCCCCGGGTGCCGCGGCGCGCAGGTGTCCCTCGCCGAAGGCGCGGACGAGCACCCCCTCGATCGCCCATCCTCGCTCGTCGACGATGCGGCCCTCGATGGTGGACGCGCGTTCGAGTCGAACGGTCATCGACGGTTCCGCGGCGCTGTGCCGCAGGGGTCCCGCCGCGACGTACCCGTCGGCGCCGACGTACAAGCTGTGTTCGTCGCCGACGATCCCGGCCACCTCGAAACGCCCGCGGTCGTTGCTTTGAGTACGCCGGGTGTGCAGCCCGAGCACGCCGGTCGCTATCGTCACCTCGGCGTCGCCGATCGGCCGTCCAGTGTGCGCATCGACGACCTGTCCGGCCAGCGTCCAGCCTTTGGCGAGCTGGATCCCGAACGCGCGCCGAGCCCCCGCGTCTAGGATCAGCCCCTCGACCGGGGGAGCGACTAGCGCGCCCCTGGACGCCCGGAGCTCGTAGATCCCCGCCGGGATATCGGGCCAATGAAAGCGCCCGTCAGCCCCGCTTTGGACCGAGCGCGTCGGCCAGAACCCGCTTCCCGCGAGCGAAACGATCGCTCCTTCGAGGGGTCGACCCCCTTGATCGTAGATCCGCCCTGCCAGCGTCGCCGATCCAGCGTCCAGCTCCTCAGACGACCCAAATCGAGCCCCACCAGGGCGCCGAGCCTCTGAGGTGAGCTCTGTTTTTGCGCCGTAGGTGCCTGGAATTACAAAAGTCCCGAGCACCAAAAGCCCAGTGATTGCTCCCGCCACTCGCATCCAGCTTGGTTTTATCGTTGATCGCCGCCCGGGGCGAGGGCGCATTGTTGCGACACCCCGGGACCAATGCTACATCGCGGCT
>CALJYC010000299.1 GCA_937984275.1 uncultured bacterium
CCCCTTCGCAACGCCAGTCCTCAGGCATGAAGTCCCAGGCGGTCTTCTCGCTTGGCTGGGGCATTCCGGGTGTGTCCGGCGAGGAAAAGGTGAGAGGGCCCCCGATGTCGGGAGCGTTGGCGAACGAACCCGGCGTCGTGCCCGCGCGTTGGGTCGAGGGGTTGTGTGCGCCTCGCAGAGGGATCTTGAAGTCGGTCATCATGCTCCTCCCGCAGGGAAGAAGCAGATAGTTCGCTTCCCTACGCCGGTCCAAACCGGATCAGGTTCGACGGGTTCTTCTCAGCCCGTGTTGGGCACCCCGAGCGAGCGGCGACTCTAGCACGACCGTTGGACCGCAGCTATCCTCCGCCACTCCGTCCCCAGGAAGACCATGACTGAGACGCCTCTCTATCGCTCCCGCCCCAGTGGCTTCGAGATTCAGCCCGCCTCCCAGCCCGCGGCGCAGAAAATCAACGACTTCATCTATCTCTCAGAGGGGCTTTCAAATTCGTACATGATAACCACCGCCGAAGGGCGCATCGTGATCAATACCGGGATGGGATTCGAGGCGCCGGTCCACAAGCGCAACTTCGATGCGGTCGATTCGAGCCCATTGCGTTACATCCTGCTCACACAAGGCCACGTGGACCACGTCGGCGGTGTGGATCTGATGCGCGAGGAGGGCACGCGGCTCGTCGCGCAGGCCCACAACCAGGCCCACCAGACGGACGATGCGCGCATCGCAGCATTTCGAGCATCGCGGAGCGCGTTTGCATTTGCAGGCGCGATTGCGCGCGCTTGGAAGTACATCCAGGAGCACGTTGGGGGCGGCATTGCGGCGCAATCGCGTCCAACTCCCGACATCACCTTCGATGAGCGTCATGAGCTCGAGCTCGGCGGCCTTCGGATGGAGCTCATTTCGACGCCAGGTGGAGAGACGACCGACTCGATGGTGATCTGGTTACCCGATCACGAGGTATGCTTCTGCGGAAACCTGTTCAGCGCGCTCTTTGGCCATTTTCCAAATCTAGTGACGATTCGTGGCGACCGATATCGCGAAGCCCTCGGCTTCATCGAATCGCTCGAACGCGTGCTCGCGCTCGAGCCCAAGCTGTTGTTGACCGGTCATCACGGCCCGGTTGTCGGCAAGGAGACGATTCGCGAAGAGCTGACGCGGCTCCGTGACGCGGTTCAATACGTTCACGACCACACCGTTCGCGGCATGAATCACGGCAAGGACATCTACACTCTGATGCAGGAGATTCAACTTCCGCCCGAGCTCGAAGTCGGGGAGGGCTACGGCAAGGTGTCGTGGAGCGTTCGGGCCATTTGGGAGAACTATGCCGGCTGGTTCCACCACAGCTCGACGACGGAGCTTTACCCGGTGCCGGCGAGCAGCGTGCACGAGGACTTGGTCGAGCTAGCCGGCGGAGCGGATGCGGTTGCGGAGCGCGCTCGGGCCAAACTGTCTGCTGGGGAGACGCTCGAGGCGATTCACCTGGCGGAGGTCGCGCTCAACCATTCGCCGGCGAACGTGGCGGCTCTCGAGGTCATGATCGCTGCACACGAGCAACTCGAACGGGAAAGCGAGAATTTCTGGCTCACCCAATGGTTGCGGAAGCAACTCGTGGATTTGCGCTCGACTCTCGAAGCCTCGAGGGCAAAGGCGGCCCAGACGTGACCGAACGGCCGAACGACATCCACATCGACGACATCAAGGCACCGGTGCTCACGCCGATGCAGCAGATGG
Source organism: uncultured bacterium (assembly GCA_937984275.1). GTDB lineage: Bacteria > Myxococcota_A > Polyangia > Polyangiales > Houyiibacteriaceae > SG8-38. The sequence goes on from CALJYC010000299.1 coordinate 1,730, forward strand.
TGATCGACGGGTTTGCCGGCGTGGAGACGGAGTTCAGGGCGGAGGCGGTGCTAGACGAAGCGGTGAAGCGCATGGGGCTGTCCGACTTCGGCCCGGACGACTTTCGAGAGCGCTTGGCGGTTTGGTGTCAGGCAGTCGATGAAGACGCCGAGCTCGGACCAATGGGCAAAGTTCGGTTCTTCGGGGACATGGTTCGATACGCCGCGAACCGTCTCCGTTTTCACGACCTGCTCAAGCGGCACCCAGAGATTTTGGACGCCGAGATTCAGAAGCCGATCATCATTGCCGGGTTACCTCGTTCCGGCACGACCCATCTGGTCAACTTGATTGCAGCGGATACGCGCTTGCGTTCGCTTCCGTATTGGGAAAGCCTCGAACCGATTCCCGACCCGAGCGTTACGCTGGGACCAAAGGAGCAGGACCCGCGGTACCAGAAGTGCGCGAGCGAGTACCAAATGTTCGGTCAGATCGCGCCGCTCCTCAAGAACATGCACGACATGACCCCCGACCACGTGCATGAAGAGATCGAGCTCGGCGCGCTCGATTTTTCGACCTTCCTTCCGGAGTGGCTCGCGGTGGTTCCACGGTGGCGCGAGTACTACTACGCCCACGACCAGCGCCCCCACTACGCGTACATGAAGAATGTGCTCAAGGCGCTCCAATGGATGCGCGGCCCGAACCGCTGGATTCTCAAGTCCCCTCAGCACCTGGAGCAACTCGGGCCCCTGATCGAAACGTTCCCGGACGCGACGGTGGCGATCACGCACCGTGACCCGGTTTCGGTCGTGGCCTCTGCAATCACGATGCTGACCTACGGCGACCGCATGCGGCGCACCAAGGTGGACCCGCCGGCGGTAGCCGCCTATTGGAGCGATCGAGTCGAACAGCTCCTGCGGGCCTGCGTTCGCGACCGCGACCTCCTGCCGGCGTCCCAGAGCATCGACGTGCTCTTTCACGAGTTCATGTCGGACGACATTGCGATGGTGGAGCGCATCTACGAGGTGGCCGGCTTGGTCATGAGCAACGAGGCGAGGGCGGAGCTCGACCAGTACATGGCGGACAACCCCCGGGGGAAGCACGGCCGCATTTTGTACGATCTTCGGGGCGATTTCGGTGTGGATCCGGACGAGCTTCGCAAGCGCTTTGATTTCTACTACGAACGATTTCCCATTCAGGCCGAAGTGTGACGCAGCACGTGAACACTCATGAGCCCGGCAAGGTCGCGCCCGCGAACATGGCTGCTGCGCTCACGTACGGAGCGTTCCCCGTCGTGTTTGGCGGAGCGATGGGCCTCGGGGTCTATGGTGTAGCGCAGGGGTGGAATCCCGTTGCGACCGCCATGGGGCTGACGGCCGCAGTGGTCTTACTGCTTCTCGTGCTGGAACGGGTTCACCCCTATCAAGAAGAGTGGCTCCACAGCCACAGCGACATCAAGACCGACCTCATCCACAACCTCGTGAATTTCTGGATCCCCGAAGTCTATACGGTTGTGTTCGTTGGGGGCTTCACCGTTGCAGCCGCTTGGTTGTCGAACGCGCTCGGGATGGACCTGTGGCCCTCGAGCTGGCCGCTGCTCGTACAGTTGTTGCTCGCGCTCGTCATTGGCGAGTTTGGGACCTACTGGATTCACCGCTTGATGCACGAGAGCGAATTTCTGTGGCGTTTTCACGCGGTGCACCACAGCGCGCCACGGCTCTACTGGCTCAACGCCGGGCGCTTCCATCCGCTTGATCTGTTCACGCAGCAGTTCCTGGCCATCACTCCGTTGATTCTTCTCGGTGCAGACACTCGCATCATCGCCCTGCACACGCTCTTCACCGCGGTGCACGGCATGTTTCAACACTGCAACATCGACATTCGACTCGGCCCGCTCAACTGGTTCTTCAGCATGGCGGAGCTTCACCGCTGGCATCATTCGAAGCATCTGGAAGAGGCCAATACGAACTACGGTGCCAACATCATCTGGTGGGATATTGTGTTCCGATCTCGGTTCTTGCCGCACGATCGCGAGCCACCCACCGAGATAGGTATCGGGAGTTTGCCAAACTTTCCGCGAGGCTACTGGGCGCACTTGCTTTCACCGTTTCGTTGGAGACAGATCGAGGAGTCCGCTCGCGCAAGTTGAGCGAGGCCGACAGTTTGGACGGCGGACGGGATTCCGCTACAGACAACGCATGGGACGTGTGCGTATGGGGGGCTGGCTGGTGGCGCTCCTCTTGATCAGTTGCGGAAGCGACGGAACGACTCCGTCCGGTCCCGCGCTGCAACCGCGTCCCGAAGAGCAGACCTGTCTGCCCGATGTGTCGGATGGAATGCCGGCGCGCCTTTCCGACACCGGTTGCTTCGCCGATCTCAAAACCCTCGAGCCCGGGCCGGATCTAATTCCCTATGACGTCAACTCGGCCCTGTGGACCGACGGCGCGTTCAAGCCGCGCTACATGGTCGTGCCGAGCCCCGAGCAAGTCATGATCGACGAAGACGGCTCGTGGCGGTTTCCGGACGGGACCGTTCTGATCAAGGTGTTCGGCTTCGAGTTCCAGGTGGGCGACCCGCAGAGCCGCCGTGCAGTCGAGACACGGTTCATGGTTAGGCGCGGTGGCGTTTGGGAGTATTCGACGTACCAATGGAACGACGAGGGCACGGACGGCGATCTGCTGGAGGCCCGGCAGACCGTCGAATACACGATTCACGAAAATGGCCAAGATAGGGTCCTCGAGTACCTGTTCCCGCAGCTGGACGACTGTACCGCCTGCCACGGTGAGGCGATCAACGATGTGCTCGGTCCGAAAACCGCACAGATCAATCGCGACCGCGACTACGACGGGGTGATCGCGAACCAGCTCGTCGCGATGGCGGAGATCGATCTGTTGGCGCTGGACGGAGCCGAAGAGATCGACCCCGACGCGGAGCCGAGGATGGCGAACCCGCAGATGGAAGCGGGCACCCTCGAGGAGCGAGCGCGCGCGTACCTCGACGCGAACTGCGCGCACTGTCATCGCCCTGCCGCTTTTGCGGACTCGCACCAACACGGACTCGACTTGCGCTACCAAGTCTCGCTCGCAGACAGCGGGATCTGCGACCCGATGAAGTACGGGCTGTGGGCCGGGATTCCCAGGGTTGCGCCCGCGAACCCCGAGGGCTCCGGCATCATGCAGCGGTTCCTCCGGGAGGATGAGCAGCGAATGCCGTCGATCGGCACGTCGACCATCGACCCTTTGGGAACCAGCCTCCTCAGCGACTGGATCGCCCGAATGGACACCTGTCCGTAGATCGCGGCCTATGCGCCGGCATGCTATGGCAGGCGCGATGACGCGCTACGATCCAGCGACCATTGAGCCGAAATGGCAGACGTTCTGGGAAAAGGACAACACGTTTCGTACGCCTGAGGGGACCGATCGTCCGAAGACTTACATCCTCGACATGTTTCCGTATCCGTCCGGGTCGGGGCTACACGTGGGTCATCCCGAGGGGTACACGGCGACCGACATCATGGCGCGCTATCGGCGCGCGACCGGATGGGACGTTTTGCACCCGATGGGTTGGGATGCGTTTGGCCTTCCAGCCGAGCAGCACGCAATCCTCACAGGCACGCATCCGCGGGACACCACCGCGCAGAACATCGCGACGTTCAAGCGTCAGCTCAAGATGCTTGGTTTCAGCTATGACTGGGAGCGCGAGATCGACACGACGTCTCCTGACTATGTGAAGTGGACGCAGTGGATTTTCCTCAAGCTCTTCCAGCGTGGCCTCGCATATCAGAGCGAGGTTGCAGTCAATTGGTGCGCGGAGCTCGGCACGGTGTTGGCCAACGAAGAGGTCATCAACGGTCTGAGTGAACGGGGAGGGCATCCTGTCGAGCGGGTTCCGCTTCGGCAGTGGGTGCTGAAGATCACCGCCTATGCA
>CALJYC010000300.1 GCA_937984275.1 uncultured bacterium
GGTGGCGGGCTCCCGGACAACCTCCCTCGGGTCACGCCTAAAGGTCTGGGAATTGCGATCGATCCGGGCTCCTGGACGCCCGGCCCCCTCTTCGCGCTCATCCAAGAGCGAGGCGGCGTCGCGGACGCTGAGATGCGGCGAACGTTCAACATGGGCGTCGGTTTCACGATGGTCGTGGCCCCTGAACGCACCGCAAGCTTGGTCGAGGCGCTCAACGCGAGTGGCGAACGCGCCTTCGTCATGGGCGCGATAGCTGACCGCGAAGGTGTTTCGTTCTCGGCGTAGAGCCCCTCATGGACGTAGTCGTTCTCGTTTCTGGTCGCGGCTCCAATTTGAGAGCGATCTGCGCTGCGATCGACGCGGGCATTTGCGACGCGAACGTCGTCGGGGTCGTTTCAGATCGGCGAAACGCTGCCGCGCTGGAGTTCGCCAAGAGGCGGGGAATTCCCACGAAAACAGTGTCGCTGCGTAAGGGTGATGACCGCGACGCTTGGAACGAGTCCCTCGCCGATGAGGTGGCCACCCTCAATCCGGAACTCGTCGTCCTGGCGGGCTTCATGCGCGTGCTGGGCGCGCCGTTGCTCGAACGATTTCCTGGTCGGATCATCAACGTGCACCCTGCCCTGCTCCCGTCGTTCGCCGGACACAACGGGCCGCAAGATGCACTCGATGGCGGCGTCCGCATCAGCGGATGCACGGTGCACATCGTCGACGCCGGGGTCGACACGGGTCCAATTCTCGCGCAGGCCGCAGTCCCGGTGCTCGCCGACGACACAGCGGATACCCTTCACGCTCGAATCCAGGTTCAAGAGCATCAGCTCTTGCCGCGCGTGATTCACCAGATCGCGCTCGGCGCGATCACACTCGACCCATTGACCGTGAGCACCCCAGTCGCGGACCCCGATCGATCGCTTTGCGTTCCGGACGCGTAGACCCGTGCCGACGAGCTTTTACGACGTCGTCGTCCTGGGCACACATCTCGAGCCACTCCTATGCGCAGCCCTGTTGGCGCGCGAAGGCTTACGGGTGCTGGTGCTCGGCCAAGGGGCACCCAGTCCTTCGTATACGGTGGCCGACGTGGAGGTGGAGTCCTACGGACTGACGATCACGGGCGCGCAGAGCCCCATCGTTCAGAGCACGTTGGATGAGCTGGCGCTCAGGCAAGACGTTCGGCAGCGCATGCTGGACCGGAACCACGTCTTTCAGCTGCTACTTCCGGAGCATCGAGTCAACGTCTTCCCCGAGGCCGACAAGTGGCTCGCAGAGCTGGCGCGCGAGCTCCCGAACGTGAGACGCCAAGCTGCCGACATCACTCGCACGCTAGGCGAGGTGCGCGGGGAGCTCGATGCGGTGGCGGGCCGCGGGCTGACCTGGCCGCCAGAGACGTTCCTCGAACGCCAGCAGTTTTCGCTGACGGCGACTGCTCAACGATACGACCGGCAGGGACAAGGTTGGACATCGTGGAATCAACTCGCGATGAAGCATCCATTGCGCACCGCGTTCGAAGCCGTCCTTCCCCATGTCTCCGGTTTGCTCCCGGCGCAGCACTCGGATGCCACACGCGCACGGCTGCACGGGCACGTTCTTTCGGGTGTGACGGAGCTCACGGGTGGCTGGACTTGGTTCCGCGAGGCGCTGTTCGGGCGCATTCGATCTTGGGGTAGCGATGTCAGGCCGCGAGACTCCGCGGAGTCTCTTCGACACGAAGGCCGAAGCGGTCACACGATTCGACTCGCACGGACTGGGGAAGAGATCGGCTGCTCCCAGATCGCTCACGGCACGCCAATCAGCGAGCTGTCACAGCTGCTTTCCGAACGCACTCCCATGGGCGCAATGTTCGAGCGGGTTGGCGAGCCTCGCTCTCGCGCATATCGCAGCTCCGTGCACGTCCTCATGGACAAGCGAGGGATTCCGAACGCCCTCGAACCCCTCGCGTTGCTGTGCACCAGCGCGACCAGCCACGAGAAGGCGTTCCTGGTGCGAAGCCGCGATGTCGACGAAGACCGGGTCCTGCTCACTGCGAGCCGCCTCATCGAAGAACATCTTATCGACACCGGCTCGTCGCCCATTCGCTTCGTCCGCGAAGAAGCGTTGGACGCCATCCGCAGCGTCGTTCCCTTCTTCGACGAGCACGCGATCTGGGTCGACAGCCCCCACGACGGGCTGCCCCCGCGAGCGTTCCGCGGTGATACCGAACTTCCGTGCAGTGACCCGTGGATGAGAGGTCCATACACGATGAGAGCGGTGTACGAGTATCCGACGCGACGGGCACTGGGCGTATGTGCGCTGCCCACACGCACCCCAGTGCGAGGCGTTTTTCTCTGCAATGAGCAGGTGGCGCCTGGCCTTGGCTTCGAGGGATCTTTTCTCACCGCAACTTCGGTCGCGAAGATCATCGGCTCGCAATACCGCAGCCAAGACTGGTTGCGACGGGGCCCGTGGGCGCGACGCAGCGTTTAGGGCATATCTGCTAGGCCTCTGGTATGCTTTAGCCCATGGCAGCACCTCAGGCGGCACCGACACTCACCCTTCGGCAGTTGCTTCGGCTCATGGTCGAGCGTGGCGCTTCCGATTTGCACATCACCACCGGGTCGCCCCCGCAATTGCGTATTGATGGCTCGCTCGTGCCTCTGCGCACGCCACCTCTGAAACCGCGCGAAAGCAAGGCCCTTTGTTACGAGGTCATGACGGAAGACCAGCGGTTGCGCTTCGAAAAAGGCCACGAGATCGATTTCTCGTTCGGCGTCAAATCGCTTTCGCGCTTTCGATCCAACGTCTTTTTGCAGCGAGGTGCCGTCTCCGGCGCGTTCCGCTCAATCCCGTTCGAGATCCGGCCTCTGTCCGACCTCGGCGTGCCGCCCATCGTCGAAGAGCTCTGCACACGGCCGCGCGGGTTGGTGCTGGTCACCGGCCCGACCGGTTCGGGCAAGTCGACCACCCTCGCCTCGATGATCGACAAGATCAACGCCGAGCACCGTCACCACATCGTGACGGTCGAGGATCCGATCGAGTTCCTCCATTCGAACAAGCTTTGCGTGGTGAACCAGCGAGAGGTTGGCTCCGATACCTCCAGCTTCAAAGACGCGCTCAAGTACGCTCTACGTCAGGACCCCGACGTCGTTCTCATCGGCGAGATGCGGGATTTGGAAACGATCGAAGCAGCGCTGACCATTTCCGAAACGGGTCACTTGGTGTTTGCGACACTTCACACCAACACCGCGGCGCAATCGATCAACCGTATCATCGACGTGTTCCCCTCCGGACAGCAGAGCCAGATCCGGGCTCAGTTGTCGTTCGTCCTTCAAGGTGTCCTGAGTCAGATGCTGCTTCCCCGTGCCGACGGACCAGGGCGTGCGATGGCTTGTGAAGCCCTCGTGCCGAACGCCGCCATTCGAAACCTCATCCGCGAGGACAAAATCCACCAGATGTACGGGATCATGCAGACCGGCCAGGGTACGTCGGGCATGCAAACGATGAATCAGTCGCTTCTGCACCTGGTTGCCCACGGCGCGCTCGATCGAGAGCTCGCGGAGATCCGGTCGCCCGAGCCTGATGAATTCCGTCAAATGCTGATCCAATTAGACCAAAAGGGTTATCAGCAGGCGATTCGCAGCGGTGCCTGATTCGGCTTCCCGCCAGATCTTTATTATTGTTAAGGGCGGGATTTAGGTGATGGGAACCACACCCAAACGCCGGCGCTGGATACCATCGCTCGCTTTCACACTTTGCTTGCTTTTTTCCGCTGTCGCCACAGCTGAGGGGTCCACTCCGGACGCGCAGAGCACCTCGGTCGACGATCGCGCCAAGGCGGCCGAAGCGTACGATCAAGGTACGTCCGCGTACCTATCGGAGCGCTACGAGCTCGCGGCCCATTGGTTCGAGCGAGCCTATCGTTTGGTGCCAACGTCCACTGCGCTGATTCAAGCCGTGCGCGCGCACCACAAAGCGGGCAACTCGATTCGAGCCGCCAACCTCTCACTGCAACTGCTCGACGAGTATCCATCGGATGGACGCGCGCGGCAGATCGCTGACATGGTCGTTGGCGCAGTGAAGCCCGCGAACGTTCTCGTCAAAGCCGAATGCGAAAAGGCATGCACGTTGGAGCTCGACGGCGCCTTGGTCCAACACCCCACGTTCTTCGTGACGCCCGAGGTGGAGCACTCGCTCAAGGCTTCGTTCGACAACGGTGAGACATCGACCTTCGTGCAGGGCACAGCAGGAGCCTCCAAGACGATGGCGCTGGCCGCACCGGCCCCTCCGCCTCCCCCGCCGGTTCCGCGTTGGGCTTTCTTCTCCTCGCTCGGCGCGACGGTTGCATTGGGCGCGGTCACCGCATGGTCGGGAATCGATGCAAACAAGGGCGTGAGTGCGTACGAGTCGGCCGCGCGAAGCGCCAGCTCGCCGGGCATCAACGTTGGCGGATCCCCGACCCCGCAGGAGCAGGCTGAAGCACTGCTCGAAGAGGGCCGTGCCAAAGAGCGACGGACCAACATCCTCATCGGTGTCACCGCAGGATTGGCGGCAACCACCGCGGTTCTAGGCGTATTCACCAACTGGAAGGGAGAGTCTCGCGACGCTGCTGCCAAGCGCATCGAACCCTCGATTGGGGTGAGCACCAAAGGCGGCGCCTTGACGATCAAGGGGCGCTTTTGATGAACGCACCTGCCAGCGCACCAGGAGGCGAGCGGTTGTCCCGACCCATGGCGGGTCGACAACTCGGCCGCTACGAAATCCTGACGCAGCTGGCCTCTGGTGGCATGGCCTCGGTGTACATCGCGCGCGCACAAGGCGTCGCGGGTTTCGAGAGACTCGTCGCAATCAAGGTGTTGCATCCTCACCTCGCGTACGAACAGGAGTTCATCTCCATGTTCCTCGATGAGGCGCGTCTCGCCGCGAGGATCCGTCACATGAACGTCGTGCCTACCCTCGACGTCAGTGACAGTCCGGGCGACGGATATTTCCTCGTGATGGAGTACATCGAAGGCAATCACCTCGGTGCCCTTCTCGGCCGCGCAGCGAAGAAAGGCGAAAGGCTGCCACAGCCATTCGTGTGTCGCGTGCTCGTGGACACGCTGCAAGGTCTAGGCGCAGCTCACCGCCTCACCGATGAGCACGGAACGCCACTGAAGCTCGTCCACCGCGACGTCTCACCACACAACATCCTCGTCGGAACCGACGGAATCGCTCGCCTCACCGACTTCGGCGTTGCGAAAGCCGACGTGCGCATGGCATCGACGCGGGCCGGCCAGTTCAAGGGCAAGCTCTCGTACATGGCGCCCGAGCAGGCGTCTTCGAACGAAACCGACCAACGCTCCGATCTCTTTAGCGTAGGGATCATTCTGTGGGAGTCGTTGACCGGGAGGCGCCTTTTCAAGGGCGAATCCAACGCCGCCACCCTGAACAAACTCCTCAACGACACGATCATCAAGCCGTCGGACCTCTGGCCGGACCTCGAGCCATTCGACGACGTGGTGATGAAGGCCTTGAGCCGGAGCCCTGAAGGCCGATTTCAGAGCGCCGACGAGTTCGGAGACGCGCTCGACAACGCGGCGGGGCGTGCGGGGGTCGCCAAGACGCGTGACGTCGCTGAAGTGGTTCGCTCCTTGGACGCCGACAAGTTGCAAGAGGAGCGCCAGCGGGTGCGCGATTCCATCGAGATGCTTGGGCGCGCGGAGATCGCGGCGTCAAAGGTTCCGATGCCTCGCGAAGGCACACCATCCAGAAGCCGGACCTACCATCGAGATGCGGGCACGGGCTCGTATGTGCACGGGAGTGTCTCCGGAGTACTCAGTGACGGCACTCCGGTCGTGGTACGGACGGCAACGCCGGACTCCAACACGCTCAAGTGGTTCGTGATGGTTCTCGCGGTCGTCGTCTTCTTGTACGCCGGCTTCTTGGTGTGGCAGCTCTTGCGCCCCCCGGTGGCCCCGGAACCCGCCGAGCGAAGCCCCACCACCCAGGTAGAGCCGTCTCTGGTCGTCGCCCCCATCGAGGCCGAACCTGTGGATGTGGACACCACCACCCCACCGGAGAAGGCCAAGGAAGCACCGGAACGCAAGAGCAGCACCGCAGCACCGCGGCCCCGCCGACGTCGGGCTCGCCCAAAGAGTCAGCGCACGGCGGCCCCCGCCCGGGGGCCCACAAAACCCGCGAAGGAGGCGGCCTCGCCCCCGCCTGCCCCCTCGCCCAACGCGGATCCGGTCGACATAGACATCCAGAACCCCTACCGGAACTGATCCTGGGCAAGGCAGCCACAACGGAATTAGGCCTCCCTTTTGACCACGCGATCCCAGATCAGCTAGGATTTTGAGAGACCCAAAGGGGATCGGGCGGAGAATTCATGGCCGAGTGGGTATACGAGGCGCGCACTCGCGCGGGCGAAGTTCAAACAGGAATCATCGAGGCGGACAGCAAAGAAGCTGTGCAGTCGAGGCTCCGCGCGCGACAGCTCAATCCCGTCAAGATCAAGAAGAAGGGACGGCAGCTCAAGCTGGCGCTCGGTACCGGCGTCACGCCGAAGGAGCTGGTCGTCTTCACCCGTCAGTTCGCAACGATGATCGACGCAGGTCTACCCCTCGTTCAATGTCTGGACATCCTATCGTCGCGAGGTGAGAACAAAGCCCTCAACGCGATCCTCAAAGACGTGAAAGATTACGTCGAGCAGGGCGGCACGTTCTCGGAAGGTCTAGCGAGGCATCCTAAGCTTTTCGACGAGCTCTTCGTCAACCTGGTGCGCGCCGGTGAGATGGGCGGTATCCTCGACACGATTCTCGACCGACTTGCGGGTTACATCGAGAAGCGCGTGAAGCTCGCACGCCAGGTCCGCGGTGCGATGGTTTATCCGGTCGCGATTTTCTTCGTAGCGGTGATTGTCGTGGTGGTCATGCTTGCCTGGGTCATTCCTAGCTTCAAGGGGATGTTCGCGGAGTTCGGCGGCGAGGATGGTCTGCCCGCGCTCACGCAATTCGTCATCGCGGCGTCGGAAGGCTTCATGTCCAACGTTCACTGGATCGTCTTGGGGACCGGTGCGCTCGTCTTCGCATTCACTTGGGTCTATCGCCAGCCGGCGGGCAAGCACTTCTTCCATCGAATGTTGCTCGTTCTACCAATTCTCGGGCCGGTGATGCGCAAAATCTCGGTTGCGCGATTCACGCGTACATTGGGCACCCTCCTCTCCGCCGGCGTTCCGATCCTCGACTCGCTCGACGTCGTGAAAAAGTCGGCCGGCAACGTCGTCGTCGAAGGGGCGATTCAGGAGACCTCGAACAAGATCCGCGAAGGCCGCACGATGGCCGAACCCCTGATGGAAACCAACGTGTTCCCGCCGATGGTCGTACAGATGATCGGCGTCGGTGAGCAGACGGGCGCGTTGGACACCATGCTCAACAAGATCGCTGACTTCTATGAAGACGAGGTCGATATCGCGGTCGCTGCCCTCACCTCTTTGCTCGAGCCGTTGATGATGGTGTTCATCGGCGGCATCGTGGGCGTGATCCTCATATCGATGTACCTGCCGATCTTCTCGATCGCGGGTAAAGTCAACGCGGAGTGACTGAGCCCCGAGAGAGCCCCACCGGACAGCGCGAGGATCCCAACCCGCACCGAAGGCTACAGTGGGTTCTTGGAGGTCGACTCATCATCGCGACGGTTCTGCTGGGGACCACGATGTACCTGGCGCTCGACGCGATCCGGTACGGCCGCTTCACGCCTACCTTCCTGCTGATTTTGATCTCGGCGATCTACGGGTCGTCGATCCTGTTTGGTGTCTGGCTGCTTCGCGGCAGGCAGGAGAACGTGGTCGCCGCCGCCATCACCACCTTGGACGTGCTGCTGATCACGGGCTTGGTGTATCTGACGGGCGGCGCCGGGAGTATCTTCTCCTTCCTCTACGGCGCGCAGATCCTGACTGCTGCCCTCACGCTCGGGACGAACGCCGCCTATTACACCGCGGCTGCAAGCCTCGCTTGCTACTTCCTGCAGGGGCTGGCGCTCAACGTCGGGTGGTTGCCTCCGCCACCGGACCAACCACTCAGTCAGTACGTGCTCAGCTCGCGGGATTTCCAGCTAGCCCTAGTGTCCAACATGGTGGGCATTGCAGCGGTAGCACTGCTCGCGACCAATCTCGCGCGGCGCGCACAGGTGGCAGGCGCACGTCTCATCGAGGCGGAGCAGAGCACCGCGCGACTGGTGCGACTCAACGACGACATCGTTCGATCGATCGCGTCTGGCCTCATCACCGCCGACGACGACGGGCGCATCCTCGGCGTCAACCGGGCGGCGCGAGAGATTCTGAGGGACCGCGCGGGGACGCTCCGGGGTAAGCCTCTTTCGAACGTTCTTCCAAACTACGCGACGGAGCCCGTACTCGAACCGCCGAAGCGGGCGGAAACGATCGGAAGGCGCGCCGACGGAAGCAAGTTCCCAATGGGATATACGCTCAGCGCCCTCCTCGATGCCAACGGAAATCCGTCCGGTCTGCTTCTGGCGTTCCAAGACCTGACCGAGATCAGGACCCTGCGAGATCGGGCCGAGGCAGCCCAACGTCTCGCTGCCCTCGGGCAGCTGGCAACGGGGCTCGCGCACGAGATCCGAAACCCGCTGAGCTCGATTTCCGGATCGGTCGAAATGGTCCGCGAAGGCAACGCGCTCGGCCTTGAGGACAGGCGGCTATTGGGCATCGTCATCTCTGAAGTCGACCGGCTCAACTCGCTGGTGACAACCATGCTGCAAGTGGGGCGCCCGAGTCAGATCGAAACGGAGTCGCTCGATCTTCGTGCGATCGCCAGCGAGGTGGTTGCCGTGGCCCGTGGCGAAGCGACCGCGAGCAACGGGCTGAAAATCGACGAGATCGGACCCGAGGAGCCGATCATCGTGACGGTTGACCCGGACCGAATGCGTCAGGTCGTGTGGAACCTCGTCAGGAACGCCGTGCAGGCTTCGCCTCACCGCGGCAAGGTCGAGGTCCGTACTGGGCGCGACCAAACGGGCCGCGCCTTCCTGGAAGTTGCCGATGAAGGCGCTGGCATCGGTGCGGCGCACCGGGATCGGCTCTTCGACATGTTCTACTCGGGCCGAAGCCACGGCGTTGGGCTCGGGCTCGCGCTGGTGAAGCAGATCGTCGACCAGCACCGAGGGCGAATCGAGATCATCGACCGCAACGTCGCAGGCACCTGCTTCAGAGTGACGCTTCCGTTGGAGGAGGAGTCGGTCAGACCGAGGTCAATAGCTCGGACAGGCGAGCGCCCGGATCCTCGGACCTCATGAGCTCTTCTCCGATCAGCACGGCATCTGCGCGACCCTGAGCCACATCGCGGAGGTCATCCACCGTGCGCACCCCGCTCATGAAGACCGCAACGCACTCCTCGGGGATCCGTGCCACGCAGGCCCGTGCCGCGTCTCTATCGACCCGGAAAGTGCTCAAGTCGCGCGCGTTGACGCCAATGATTGTCGACCCCGCTGCGACCGCGCGATCGACTTCACCTGAGCTGGCCGCCTCCACGACGGGCTCCATGCCGAGCGAGCGGATTCGCTGGACCAGCGGGCGGAGGTCGGCATCTTCGAGGGCGCGAACCAGCAACAGGACGAGCGCCGCGCCCACGTCATACGCTAGGTCGACCTGAACCGGATCGAGAACGAACCCCTTGTAGAGCACGGGAACGCTGACCGCCCCTGCAACTCGCCGGACGAGAAGCGGCGAACCACCGAAGCCTGGCCCATCGGCCAGAACGCTGACCGCCGAAGCGCCACCACGCTCGTAGCCCCGGGCGATTCGCACGCCCTCTCCCGGGCTCCCAGGCCGGATCTCGCCGGCGCTCGGACTTCGAAACTTCACCTCCGCGATCACCGATGGCGGCCCGCCTGGCACGCGGCGCAACGCTCGAAGGGCTCGCTCGGAGCGCTCCGGTTGCGGGGGGCGCTCGACAGACCGCATCGCCGCAACGTGCCGGCGCCGCCGCGTGTTTTCGCGTCGCTTGCGCGCGAGGATCGCCGAGAGGTAGTCGGTCATGGGTCTCGCGTGAATTGCGCCCAGCGCTCAAGCGTTTCGGTGGCCGCGCCGCTGTCGATTGCCTCGGCGGACCGCTCTGCGGCGGCCTTGGGGTCGTCGGCAATCCCTGCGACGCACAGGGCGGCGGCCGCGTTGAGCAGCACGGCGACACGTGCCGGCCCCTGTTCGCCACCCAGCACACTACGAATGATCTCCGCGTTGCGCGTTGCGTCTGCGCCTCGAAGCGCTTCGATAGGCACCTCGGAGAGGCCGAAGTCGTAAGGAGTGACTTCAAAGGTGCTGATCTTCCCGTCCCGCAACTGGGCAACCGTCGTGGGTCCGGACGGAGAGACTTCGTCGAGTCCGCCCTGGCCGTGAACCACCCACGCAGCCGTCAGGCCAAGCGAAGCGAGCGCTTGCGCCAGTTGCTCGACCCGCCCCGAGTCGTACACCCCGACCACCTGATGGGTCGCCGACGCCGGGTTCGCCAGCGGCCCGAGCAAATTGAAAAGCGTGCGAATCCCAAGCTCGCGGCGCACCGGCGCTGCGTGCCGCATGGCAGCATGGTAACTCGGGGCGAACAGGAACCCGATCCCCACTTGCTCGATGCATTGTTGAGCTCGCTCCGGAGTGAGGTCGATGCGTACACCGAGCGCTTCCAATACGTCGGCGCTCCCTGCCTGCGATGACACCGCGCGATTGCCGTGTTTGGCCACGGCAACGCCAGACGCCGCCGCTACCACTGCGGCGGCCGTCGAGATATTGAACGTGTGCAGGCCATCTCCGCCGGTTCCGCAGGTGTCGAGCAGCGGACCGTCGACCTTTGGTTGAATCGTTGCACAATGCTTGCGAAGCGCGCGTGCCGCAGCAGCGATCTCGTCAGCGGACTCCCCCTTCATCCGAAGCGCCACAACGAACGCCGCGATTTGAGCACCCGATGCCTCTCCGCCCAGAATGGCATCCATCGCAGCCTCGACGTCCGCAGAGGACAAATCATGCCCCGCTACGACCTCTTTGATCGCGTCCGAGATCACGACGCCCTACCCGCCGGCAGGGAGGACAGCCAGTTGCGAATCAACTCGTGACCGTGCTCGGTCAGAAAGGACTCCGGATGAAACTGAACACCTTCGATCGGAAGCATAGTGTGCCGAAGTCCCATGACTTCGTCTCTGTCGGTCCAGGCCGTGACCTCGAGCTCGTTTGGAATCGTGTCCCGCTTGACGATCAACGAGTGGTAGCGAGTGGCGGTGAGCGGGCTCGGCAGGCCCTGGAACAGGCCCCGGCCCTCGTGATGAATCTCGGATGTTCGTCCATGCATGAGACGCTCGGCCCGCACGACCGACGCCCCGAAATGCTGTCCAATGCTCTGATGGCCGAGGCACACGCCGAAAATCGGAGTCTCGGCACCGAGCTTCGCGATCACTTCCAAGCTGATCCCGGCTTCCTCGGGCCTCCCAGGGCCAGGACTAATCAACACGCCGCTAGGCGCGATCTCGCGGATGTCCTCCACGCTCACCGCGTCGTTACGTTTGACCACAACCTCGGCCCCAAGCTCACCCAAGTACTGGACGAGGTTGTAGGTAAAAGAGTCGTAGTTGTCGATCACCAGAATCATTGGTTTCGATCGCTAGCGGCTCGACCAGAGCGCGTCAACCGGCCCCCACTTGTGCCGCTTCATAGCCGCGCTCCCTCAAGAACTTCTCGAGCCTCAGGTTGACCATTTCCGGATACTCTAACGCTGCGTAGTGGGTGGCCCCTGGGAGCACCATGATCTCCGACCCGCGCGTCCGCCGGGCCATACGCTCGGCCGCCGACCGCGGTGTGAAGACGTCTCGTGACCCTACGATAATCAACGTGGGCACATCGATGAGCGGAAGGAGATCCCAGCCATCGTGTTCCCCCATCCCCTCGAGGAGACGGATGAACGTATCCATATCGACCACGCGGAGCTTTGCGACGAGCTCGGCGACCACCTGCTCATCGAGCGTTCTCGCGGCCAGCCCGATCCGCTTCGCCCACTCGCCGGGATCTGGAAGGCGCGTCGCCTGACGAATCACGGATTCAATGGTTCGAGGCATCGAGCGCAGACCTCGGAGGAATGGCGGCAGCAGTCGCCCCACCAGAGTCAGGTTGAAGACGTAGTCCCATGGGCGGCCGGCAACGCCATTGAGCATCGCAAGCGAGGCCACCCGCTCGGGAGCGGCTCGAAACATTTCGAGGCCCACTTGAACACCCATCGACCACCCCACGACGGCCGCGCGGTCGGCCCCCTCTTCCTTCAAGAGGTGCAACGCGTCCCTGGCGTGGTCTGTGATTCCCAAGGCCTTGGGGTCGGCCGGGAGCGAGGACCCGTAAAGGCCTCGATAATCCCAAGACAGAAGACGGTACCGGTCCCGAAAGTATTGCATCTGGTGGCTCCAGGCCTCCCAGGAGCCTCCTAGGCCGTTACAGAGCAGAATTGGGCGCCCCTGGCCCACCGCTTGGTAGGCGATTTCGGTGCCATCAAATGACACAAAGCGGCGTTCTTCGACGGGGGGTGGCATCATGGAGAGGGGCGAAGCCTACCAGGGGCGGGTTGTGGACGCTCGCCTTGACAAGATCGGCCTTAGACGGATAAATTTGAGGAAGCTGAAATGTCAGACGAACTCCAAAAATCCAAGAAAGTCCGCGATATCCGCGAGCGACTCGGCAAGAACACGGCGCCACCTCCGCCAAACGACCTCGAAGAGGGAGGCGTTGCACCGCCGCCGCCAACGCTAGGGGGTGTTGCGCCGCCACCAGGCTTCGTTGGAGGTCAGGCTGCCAAGCGGTCTGGTCCATTTAGAGGCACGACATCACAGGGGCCTGCACAACAGGAAGTGCGTATTGTCGTCGACGAGCAGGCCGTGGCGACCGCACACGAAGGCAAAAGCCGTCGCGTGCGAAAGTTGATGATGATGAGCGGTGCCGGAGCGGCACTACTCGGTTTGTTCCTCGGGGTTCTTTCGTCGACCGTGATGAGCAAGCGCAGCGAGTACAACATCGCGGTTCGCGATGGCAAGGCGGTCTATGAGGGAGTCCGCGCGGCAGCAGACCAGGTGACGGAAGCCAAGCGGCTGCTCGACCGAGCCGCAGGGGCGGCCAAGGCACGGCCAGGAGAAGGGCCCTCCGTCGACTACGAGGCGATCGAACAGCTTCGCGCGCTACCGACACCATTCACCGCCGCTGACTTTGCAGGCCTTCACTACACGAAATTCAACCGCGAGACGGTCAACTCCTTGTTCGTATACGCGCGCCAGGTGGGCGAGCTTTGGGACAAGTTCGACAGTCTGGCGGGCCGTGTGCTTCCGGAGTCGCGTCGCAACGAGCTCAATGAGGCCGCTCAGGACGAGACCGCCATTACGACCAGCCCTACCGGTTGCGTCCCGACGCTCGGTGAAGGCGGCTTTCGCTGTGGTCTCGTGTACGTCGATATGCCCGACGCCGCGTCTACGAAGCTCAAGGTTCGCGTGACGCGGGGGAGCAAGCCCTTCGACAAAGAGCTCTACGTGGGCCAGGATTTACGCCAGAACGCGAGCAACTACGTGATTCTCACGAACCCGGACCAATCGGCGGGGGTGCTCGGCCAACGCAAGAACGCGTTCGCCTCGTACCGCCGAGACCTGGCGGAGATCGGGCGCCTGATGGACTCAACGCTAGAGACGCAGGGTAGCCTGGAGAAGGGCCTCGGAGCCGTGGCCGGGCTCGACGAGATCGCCAGCTTCTGACCTGAATTTCCGTTGAGGTATCGGGACGTTTCGTGTGCGCTTCATTCGACGCACGCCCCCCCCAACTGCTATTCTAGTCCGTGGGGTGCCGCGCTATAGACTGCGATATCAGTCGACCAATCTCGAGATGCCTCTCGGGGAGTTTGCAATTGGTCGAAGCTCGTCATGCAACCTTGCGCTGGCAGACGGATTGGTGTCTCGAAAGCACGCGGTGCTGCATGTCGGTCCGGACGCCGTCGTGGTCGAAGACCTCGGGAGCCGCAACGGCGTAGCGGTCAACGGCGTGCGTATCAACAGCCCTCGACGGTTGGCGCACATGGACCGCGTATACATCGGCTCTCAAGAGCTCGTGCTGATCGACGCTGCAAAGCTGAGGGACGGCACGAAAGAGACCGCCGACTACATCGTCTGCGAATCCTGTGGTGCGATCAACGGCGCGGCCAAGCGGCGCTGCGGCGAATGCGGCAAGCGGCTCTCCTCGACCGCGGGTGAGACCATGGCAAGCACGAACGGCCGCGTCGACTCATCGTCCCATGCTTGGGGCGCCGAAGACACCCGCACCGCGCGTGCGCTCGACGTGATTGCGGGTATCGCGAGCAAAGCGATCGCCATGGGCCGATTCGAAGAAGCTGAGCGCATCCTACTCCCGCATCTCGATACGCTCCTCGAGCGGGCGCTCGCACATCGGCCATTGAGCGATTCCGAAAAGGATGATCCCGACACGCTGTTCATGGGAGCAACGACCTACGCGCTGCAGTTGGCTCAAGGGCTGCGCGACACAAAATGGATCGACTGGGTCTTCCGGATTCACACGGCCTCTGGGCGGCTCATGGAAGCGGAGACGATCGAATCGCTGCACAACCTCGTGCGGACCAACAAATACTCCAAACCCCGCTACCTGCGCGCCTACCTGCACGTGATCCAGAATCGCGCCGCAGACTACGGCGCAGCCGAGCGATTCCTCGTACGGCGTCTCGAGGGCCTCGAGCAAGTCGTCTCAGCTCACTAGGGTTTGGCGGGTCTCGGGCCCGGCGTGGCGCAGCGCGCTCATCGCGTCGGCAAGCCGGGCGTCCGCGGGCAACTGATCGACGAGAGCGAGCACCTCGCGCGAAGGGGCCTCGCCTGCGCGGCCGTACAACCGGGCTCCGATATCCAGCCAACGCGCGCTCCGCAGCGCACATCCAAGGCGGGCGGCGCACTCGGCGACGCCCCGAATACGGCTCGGTTCGACATCGACGCCCTCTGCGAGCTGCTCCTCGAGCTCCGATACGCCGCGGGACATCATCCGTTCCGCATCGGCTAGGCGACCCTGGTCGATGGCGCGGTCCACGACCTGAGAAAGCAGATGGAACGTCCATCCCGACGCCGCAACGTCGCGAACCGAAGTGCTCACGCCCTGCTCCGTTGGAACCGAGCCACAGTGCGGGCACTGTGCGCTATCGCTCGGGTACGGAACGGCACACCCGGCACAAAACGTCAGCCCGCAGGTCGTCCGGTGGTTCTTCTTGACGGCGCTCGGGATTAGGAACACCAGCTCCTGCGTCCCGATGCGGATGCGGTCTCCATCTTTGAGCGTGGCACGGCCGACAAGGGGCCGTCCGTTGAGCTGAGTGCCATTGCGACTGTGGAGATCTTCCAGCGTCGGCTCAGATCCGGATAGGTCGATGCGCATGTGTCGGCGCGACAGCATGGGATCGTCGATGGTCACGTGGCCCATCGAACCTCGACCCACGACAACCTCGTCGCCGGTCAAGTCGATCTCCTGTAGATGAAAACGCAGACGATGCCGCAAAACCGGATCCCTCACGATTCATCAGGCTAACTGGGAGAAGGGGGCGGTGTAAATCCTACCCCTACCTACGTGAGCGCTATTTCTTTTCGTCGACGTCCGGCGTGTCGTGCCGCCGTATCTCGCCGGTGATGCGGTCGGCAATGTCGGCATGCTGATCGTCATTGCTCTCGTCGGCGACCATGTCGACCAAGGTATCGCTGGCCTCCGCCTGCTCCGGTTTGTTCTTTCGAAGCTGCGCGAGCCGCGCAACCGTCTGCGGGTCCTCGAGGATCAAGCAGTAGAAGCCGTAGAATTCGTTGTTGTCGATGGCGCGTGCAAGCACTCGAGACTCTCTCCACTCGTACCACTGTGTCGCCTGGCCGTCGGCCACGAGTGCCCCACTCTTCTTCTTTGCCTTGCCGTAGCGCTTCTGAAGGGCGCCACCGAATTCTGCGAAGGTCGCTCCTTGGAACACCGATGCGTCGAACGCACGGTATCGTTTCCACAGGCGCTCCTTGATGAAGAAAAAATAGTCCTGCGTGTTTTTCGTTCGGACCCGAATCAACGATTCGCCATTCTTGTGAGTGAACTCACCTTTCAGGTAGCCGGAGTCGTACGCGCTCGGCGTGCCGTCGAACTCGAAATACGAGTCGCGAATCTGCTGGGCCTCCTCAGCCATCCTGTGCCGGAGTCGGTCCTCCTGGATGGCATCAGTCGTTTTGGAGATCGGCTCCTGATACGACGCCTCGATGTTCTTCTTGAGGTGCCGATACACCTGCTTCGGCGTCCAACCCCATTGAATCTCGCCCATGGACTGCTCGAGCGCACTAGGCGCCCTATTGCTTGCACTACCCTTGTCGGCGTAGACGCCTGCCCCGAGCAGCAATCCAAAGGCCACCAAGAACGCCCCACACGATGAACGTCGCATAACCAATCCCCTCACCCCACAAGTTAGCATCCCCCGAACCCCCCCACAAAAAGGGGTCAGACCCCGTTTTGAAAGGGTTAACCCATTTGAAAAGGGGTCTGACCCCTTTTTTAGGACTCGCGGGTGGGAGGGGGGGTTTGGAGGGCTAGGAAGAGGATGGTGCCGCCGGCTACCGCGGCGGGCATGAAGAGGAGGTTGACTAGGGGGATGAAGAGGAGGAGCCAGACGCCGGTCCCGAAGCCCGCGACCGCAGGGAGCTGGCGGCGGGTGAAGGCTACTCTATCGCTTACGGACCAATTGCGGCGCGCAGCCGGCCAGTCGACGTAGTCGATGCCGAGGTAGACCGCGGTCAGTGCGAAGCCGACGAGGGAAATGACTTGGCCCACCCCCGGAATGATGAATGACGCGAGGAACATCGGCCCGACCACGGCCAGATAGACCAACACCTTCAAGAGCTCGAGGCGAATCGTTCGCGCGATGTCCGCGACCATGCGGCGCAAGGAAAACGGCGGTGCCGACTCACCCGTCAAGATGCGCTCGACCGCTTCGCTCAGCGCATCGTTGAACGGAGCGGCCACGACGCTCGACAACACGAGGACCAACACCAACCCGAGGAGCGTGATCAGAACCCCAGCGATCAGCTCGATCAGCCAGCGCAGCGCGCTCAGCAATCCTCCGACCCAGCCAGTGACGTCGTTCCAACTTTCCGGGAACAGAGACCAGACCGCCCCGCCGAGGTCGTCGTAGTAGCTGCCCGCGCCGTAGAACACGGCGCCCAGAGCAAGCACCGTGATTAGGATCGGGAACACCCAGTAGCGCGCGAGCTTGGGATGCTGCAGGTACACGAACCGCATCCCTCGAAGCACGTACGACAGGCCTCGGGCAAAACCGATGGGCGACTTCACGACGGCCCCTGCCCCTCGAGCTACTCCCCTCATAGAGCGACCGCGCCAAGCGGAATCAACGGCTTCAAGTCTTCGTCGTCAAAGCGCAATTGAAGGCCGAAGAAGTAATCACGGCCGCCGTTGATGAGATCGTCGACGCCCGCCAGAAGCCAGAAGCGACGTATGATCTCGAACCCGGCGCGGATGCGCATTCGGGGCCAGACGCGCCGGCCGAACTCGAAGATGTCGGTGTTGATCTCGAGGCGGTCCTTGATGACCTTGATGTCCATGCCGAGGCCGCCAGTCGACTCGATGATGCCGAACCTGAAGGTCGCAAAAGAGATCGATTTACCGAACTGCGCCGAGAACTTGAGGCGGTTGGTGCGCGAAATCTCGGTCCGTTTGTACTCGTTCGGATAGAAGAGCGGTGGAGGGCTCTGACGGACGATGGTCTCCGACACGCTGATCGATCCGCGTGGGTCGTCGATGACCTGAACGAGGAAGTAACGCCCTTCCCGCGGCTTCAAATAAATCGAGAAGTACGTCTTGAATGCGTTTGACAGCGCGTAGTACTCGCTCCTGAGCTCCACGATGGTTCGGAGCCGATTCAGGCCGCCCACGAAGTTGTTCAACCCCTCTGCGACGCCCTCGACCTCGTCAATGAGCGCTTCGTCTTGTGTGAGACGCCCAATCGTGCCCTCGCCTCTCGCTGTTCGGCCCGTCACCTCTTTCACGTCTTCGAGCACGGCGTTGAGTTGTTCGGCTGCGCGATGGATCGACGCGATCGTGTCATCGACCTCCGCGACGCCCCGGTCGATGTCCCCTTTGCGCTTATGGATGATCTCACTGAGGTCGTTTGTGGCGAGTTCGACGTTCTCCATGATGTGGACGATCCGCGGACCGGCCTCGTCGGTGACTTGCTTGATGTTTTCCAGAGCGTCACTGAGGTTGCGCAACGCGCTCTGCATTCGGTCGCCCGCCTCCTCGGTGCCGAACGCCCGCTCCATCTGCGCCGTGATCTTTTTGACGCTTTGGGCGATGTCGTTGACGGTCACCATGATGTCGTCGGTCTGGACCCCCTGGTCGGCGGCGAGGATCTGCCCCCCATCCGGAATCTCCGGAAGACTCGGGGTACCGGGACGAATGACCAGTGCCCGCTCCCCGAGCAGCGAGAGGCTCCTCATGGTGACACGAGCATCCTCGTACAGGATGATGCTCCCCTCGATACGCAAATCGACCCGCGCGCGATCGCCCTCCAGGCGGATCGAGGAGATGTGCCCGACGGGAATGCCCGCCACCAAGACCCGTGATTTGGCGACCAACCCCTGAACGTCGTCGAAGTACGCGTAGACCCCGTACCCGGAGTCCGTGGACGATCGCTCGTCGACGTAGCGATAGACGGCAAACGTGACGATCAGTCCGAGAACTACCATCAGGCCGACTCGGGCCGCGTTCCACGTCTCTCGCATAGAGCCGGCCGAATCGTAGTCGAAGCGGACCCAAACAGCCATCGCCGCATGCGCCAAACGTCAGTCCGAGCACTCCTTGCAGCGACGCAGAACAACCGCTATGGCTTGCAACTTGGCTGAGGGAATCGACGCGCTGACGGCAGCCGCACTGGGTGCATTGCAAGGTGTGACCGAATTTCTTCCAGTGTCGAGCAGCGGGCATGTCGCGATAGGCGCGCACTACTTCGGCATTCGCGAGAACTCCCTTGCACTGGTGATTCTCCTTCATTTGGGCACATTGCTCGCCACGATCATTCTCTTCCGACGCGACATCGGGGTGCTCACCATGGCGGGAATCGCCGGGCTGCGTGATCCTGGTCGCTTTCGCGCGACTCCGGAGGGTCGAACCGTGGTCGGGATTGTGCTCGCGACCATCATTACCAGCGCCCTCGGATTCCTCCTCCGCAATGTGGCCGAGGCATTCGCCGAGGACCTCCACCTGGTCGGCTATGGCTTCCTCGTGTCGGCGGCGTTCCTGATGGCAAGCGGCGTCTCGCGTGCGACCGGCACCGAGGTATCGTGGTGGCAGGCGGCGGGAATCGGCATCGCACAAGGCGTGGCGGTCCTCCCGGGTATCAGCCGAAGCGGGGTCACCATCGCTGTCGCCCTGCTCCTTGGCGTCCAAAGCAGCGCGGCGTTTCGGTTTTCGTTTCTGGTCTCGCTGCCAGCAATCGTTGGGGCAGCGACATACGAGGCGAGCGGCGCCGAAGGGCTCGGCTCCCTGGGCCCCGAGGCGTGGGTTGGAGGCCTAACGGCACTGGTGACGGGATACGTGGCTCTTGTTATTCTCCGCCACGTCATTCTCGTCGGACGGATGTGGACGTTCGCAATCTACCTCCTGCCTCTCGGGCTCTTCCTCATTACCCGCTGAGGCAGTGGTCGCTTCATGACGAACACCAACAAAGCATATGCAGTGATCATGGCGGGCGGCTCTGGAACGCGCTTCTGGCCACTGTCACGCAGCACCCGGCCCAAGCAGCTCCTTGCCCTCGGGCCCGATGATCGATCCTTACTCCGCGCAACCGCCGAGCGCGTCTGGGACATGCTCCCCGCGGAGCGCACCTTCATCGTGACCTCCGAGCTGCTCCGCGAACAGGTCGCAAAAGAGCTTCCCGAGCTTCAGCCGCATCAAATTCTCGCTGAGCCAGTTGGACGCAACACCGCCCCGTGTATCGGTTGGGCCGCGACCCACGTGAAGCGGCTTGATGAAGACGCGATCATGTGTGTGCTGCCTGCGGACCACTACATCAGCGAAACCGAAGCATACGTCGATACGCTGCAGCGCGGGCTCGAGGCAGCGACGCACGGGGACTACGTCACGATTGGGATTCGCCCAACCCGAGCGGAAACCGGCTACGGCTACATCGAGGTGGGTTCCGAGCTCGACCCTGGTGTGTTCCGCGCGCGCCGTTTCGTCGAAAAGCCCAACCGTCGGCGTGCCGAGCAGTTTGTCGCGGAGGGAAGCTTCCTGTGGAACAGCGGGATGTTCTTTTTTCTCGCCTCTCGAATTCTGGAAGCGATCGACCAGCACCTGCCCGGCCTTGGCCAGGAGCTTCAACGCTACGACGCAGCCGCGAAAGCCGGCACCGAAGCCGCCGCGATCCAGGAAACGTACGCCGACCTGCCCGCCGTGAGCATCGACCACGGCATCATGGAGAAGGTGAGCGCGGTCAGCGTAGTGCCCGGGTCATTCGAATGGTCCGACCTCGGAAGTTGGACTTCAGCGTGGGAGCTCGCGCCGCAAGATGACCACGCCAACGTATTGCCGGAGGGTGGCATCGCGGTCAACGCGAGCGGCAACTACACCTCGGCACCGGAAGGCAAGCTCGTGGCCCTGGTTGGAGTCGACAACTTGGTCGTGGTGGACTCCGGCGACGCGCTGCTCGTGGTGCCGAAGGATCGTGCACAAGATGTGCGTGAGATCGTCGAGGCGCTTCGCGAACGCAACGACCCCCGACGGTGATGTTGTGAACCCGCACGTCTTTCGCCAGTACGACATTCGAGGACACGCCGAGCGCGACTTTGATGACGGTTTTGTTCGAGCGCTGGGGTTGAGCCTCGGCACCTTCTACTCGAAGCGTGGCTTGCGCCGGGTCGCCGTGGGGCGCGACTGCCGCCTGAGCTCACCGCGCCTTCACGAGGCCCTTTGTGCGGGGCTGCACGAGACAGGCCTGCACGTGGTCGATATCGGCATCGGCCCGACGCCCCTCTTGTATTTCGCCGTACACGACCTCGACCTAGACGGCGGGATTCAGATCACCGGCAGCCACAACCCGCCCGACGAAAATGGATTCAAGATGATGGTGGGCAAAGGCTCGTTGTACGGCGACGACATCGTCGAGCTCCGCACCGTCATGGAGACCGAGGGCTTCCATCGCGCCCCAGGGGGAACACTCGCGACGGTCGACCCGACGCCGGCCTACGTACAGAAGGCCGCGGCAGACATTCAGCTCGGCAGGCGCGACATTCGTTTCGCGATCGACGCCGGCAACGGAGCGGGCGGTCCGCTGGCTCTCGAAACGATGAAGGCTTTGGGACTGAACCCCGTGGCGCTGCTCTGCGAGATGGACGGCACATTCCCCGTCCACCATGCCGACCCTACCGAGCCCGAGACACTGGAAATGCTGAAAGAGCGTGTCCTCGAAGACGGGCTCGAGCTCGGATTCGCCTACGATGGCGATGCCGATCGCGTGGGCGTGATCGACGCTCGCGGGGAAGTCATTTGGGGCGACAAGCTCATGATCATCCTGTCGCGGGCGCTGCTTGCGAAGCACCCCGGTGCAACGATCATCGGCGAAGTGAAGTGCTCCCAAACGATGTACGACGACATCGAGACGCACGGTGGACGTGGCGTGCTGTGGAAGACCGGCCACTCGCTGATCAAAACCAAGATGAAAGAAGAGAACGCGCTCCTCGCCGGCGAGATGAGTGGACACATCTTCTTTGCCGATCGGTACTATGGCTACGATGACGCGATCTACGCCACGGCTCGAATTCTCGAAATCATGTCGCACAGCGACCTCCCGCTCCACGACATGCTCAGCGACGTGCCCGAGACGTTTGCGACCCCAGAGATTCGCGTCGATTGCGACGACGCCCGCAAGTTCGACCTGGTTCAGCAAGTGGTCGACCACTATCGGCTGACGCACGAGCTGGTCGACATCGACGGCGCACGAATCCAGTTCGATGGTGGCTGGGCGCTGGTCCGCGCCTCCAACACGCAACCAGTCCTGGTCCTGCGCTTCGAAGCAGACTCGGAGCAGCAGCTCACGGCAATTCGAAGCGAAGTCGAGTCAGTCCTCGAGCACTTCCGGGACGGGTGAGCCTGGAAGCGCCGGCAGCTGGACTTCCAAGCTCGCACTGTAGGTCCCTTGGCCCTCGCCCGCCTGCCAATCACTCGGCCCAATCACGGCACGCCGGGTCTCGTGTTCGGGGTGATAGACCAAGATTTCCTGACCCTCGTGAATCGAAGCGGCTGGGATCTGCGCGGTCGGTCCGACGCCGATGAAGCGATAGACCTTCGCGCCCTGCGGGTTGGTGATGATGCGAATCGTCCCGGAGTCGCCGGCCTCAACGGCAGTGGGCTTGGTCGTTGGATTACCGAAGCCGAGTGCATCTGTGGGGGCGGCGGCGGCCTGGGCCTGCACCGCGAGCTCGTAGAGCAAGCCACGTTCGGTCGTCGTCCAAGTCGCGCCCTCGGGCACGATCGCTCTCGAAGGGCGTAGCCCCCGATCGAAGACGATGAACTCGTGGGCCCCGTCAACCGTCAAACCGGACGCAAGCGCCGGGCCGCGTCCGACGAAGAGGAAGATCTGCGCATCGGCCGGCGTAACCGTTACGTCGATGATGCCACTTGGAGCGGGCGCAGCCGCCGGCGCAGCCGGCCGGACCAGTGCATCGAGGGTACCCGTCGCGAAGAGCGCATACGCACCGAGGCCCAAGGCCGCAGCCAGAAGCCAAACACCCCAGCCCCCAAGGCGCCTCGAAGGAAGCGGCTCAGGCATCGATTGGCGATCGTAGGCAGGCGCGGGGGTGGGAATGGAACCGGTGACAGGCTGAGGCGCAGGCACCGACTCGGCCGCGGCCACCGCCCCGGTCCCGGACACCGACTCGGTCGCCGTCTCGATCACCGACTCTGTCGCGGTCACCGGCACTGACACGGACACGGACACCGCCTCTGTCTCTGACACTGTCTCTGACACTGCCTCTGACACTGCCTCTGCCTCTGCCTCTGCCTCTGACACTGTCTCTGACACTGCCTCTGGCCCTGCCCCTGCCTCCTCCACCGCAGGGGCCTGCCACTTTCTTATCGTCGCCGTGATTGGCTCCGGCCCAGGCTGCGGGGGCTGCTCGGGAATGACCGCAACAGCCGCGGCTGGCTCAGCCGCCGGGGGCGGCTTGAGATCGGGAACGGGAACCGACGCGCTCGCAAGTGCAGGTTCCGAAGATGGAACACGGACGGTCTCGGGCTGAAGATCGAGATCGGGGGTGGGCGGGGGGAAGGAGTGCGGGGCAGAGCCGGTGTCAGCGTCAGCGTCCGGCTTTGCCTTTCTCGGCATCCGAATGCGCTCCGTGATCGGACCTTCGTCGTCTTCCGGCGGCAACTCCGTCTGCGCTGGTTCCAGCGACCGTGAGATGGGATCGCGCAAGAGCTCGTCGAGCTCCGCGTCGAGCTCACGTGGGTCGACCTGCGGAACCTCGGGTGCGGGGGGTCGGTCGCTTTCTCGAACGAGCCGGGCGAGAACGCGGCGGGAGGCCCCGCGGTTGATGGGAATGAGCGACGCCTCGATGGCATCGTGAAGGTGACGCAGGTCGCGTGGGGTCTGCCCCGTCGTGGCCTCTTTGACGAGCTGCAACAGGTAGGGGGGGACGCCGGGACCTGCGGCGACGAGCAGTCGCGCAAGAACCGACACCAGGGATCGAGCGGCCTCGTCGGGCTCAGCCCGCTCCGCCGACCCGGCCACGACGACCGAGCCTTCCAGGGTCACGCGGACGTCGTCCGCTCCAAGCTTCACCGACTCTTGAAGGAGCCCCTCACAGGCCTCCAGGGCGACAAAGGCGCCGATCTCGAACGGGAGGCGATCACCACGCTGTTCCAGCTCCTCCACCAGTTGGCCCACGCCGACGTCTCTGCTCATCACTTCCCCTCAGTCTCGCTCCGGCGGACGCACACATACCCCTTGGTCGAGCAAGTACTCCTTGACCTGGGCCACAGTGTAGCGACCGTCGTGAAAGATAGAAGCTGCAAGCGCCGCATCCGCCCCTCCGGCTGCAAGACCTTCGCGCACGTGCTCGAGGGTTCCCACTCCTCCAGAAGCTACAACTGGAATCGAGATTGCGTCCACAACTGCGCGAGTTAACACCAGATCATAGCCGTCCTGTGTCCCATCGCGGTCCATGCTGGTCAGGAGAATCTCCCCGGCGCCATAGTCGGCCATCCGCTTGGCCCAGGCGATCGCGTCGAGCCCGGTGTCGCGCCTGCCACCATGGGTATAGACGGTCCACGAGTCACTCTCGCCCGGAACCCGCTTGGCGTCGATGGCCACCACGATGGCCTGCGCGCCGTAGGCCTCGGCCATGTCTTGGATGAAGGTAGGGTTGGCCACGGCGGCGCTGTTGATCGACACCTTATCGGCCCCGGCATGCAGAAGCTCGCTCACGTCTCGCCGCTCCCGCACCCCGCCGCCCACGGTCAGGGGCACCGCGACGGTCGAGGCAGTGCGGTCGACGAGGTCGAACAGCGTTCGGCGGTTCTCGTGCGATGCGGTGATGTCGAGAAAGGTGATCTCATCGGCCCCGCCCGCACTGTAACGCTGGGCGGACTCGACCGGATCGCCCGCATCGCGGAGGCCAACGAAGTTGACGCCCTTCACGACGCGCCCGTCTTTGACGTCAAGGCAGGGGATGATTCGCTTGGCCAGCATCAGGTCTCTTCTAGCGCCGCGAACGCCTCCGACAATGTGAAGGCGCCTGAATAGAGCGCGCGCCCGCACACCGCCGAGCGAACCCCCGCGGCCGAGAGCGCCCGGAGGTCCTCGAGCGTGCCAATCCCGCCCGAGGCGATCACCGTCGTATCGACATGCGACTGCAAGCCTGCGGTGCCCTCGACGTCCGGCCCCTCACGAGTGCCGTCTTTGTGGATGTTGGTGAAGAGGATAGCCCCGATGTTCCACCCGTCGACTTCCTTGGCGAGCTCGACGACGTCTTGCCCGCTCTGTTCTTGCCAGCCCTCCACGGCGACCTTCCCGTCGCGCGCATCGAGCGCCATGACGACCGCCTCAGGGTAACCGGCGCAGATCGCGCGGGCGACATGAGGTGCTTTCACGACCACGGTGCCGAGGACGACGCGGGCCGCCCCGGCATCCATCCACTGCGCCGCGACAGCTTCGTTTCGTACGCCCCCGCCGATCTGCACCTCGAGATTGGTCTCCCGCAGGATGCCTCGAATGATCGCAACATGCGCGGGCTCACCGCGGCGCGCGCCCTCGAGGTCGACCACATGCAGCCTTGCCGCGCCCTGGTCCTCGAACCGCTTGGCCATGGCCACCGGATCGTCGTCGTAGACGGTGACCTCGTCATACTTACCCTGGTGCAGCCGCACGACCTTGCCATCGAGCAGATCGATCGCTGGAATCAACTCCACGAGACATCTCCTAGGAAGTGCCCGATCAAACGCGCACCGGCGTGCTGGCTCTTCTCGGGGTGGAACTGGCACGCCAGGACGTTGTCCCGAGCGATCGCCGAGCAGAATGGGGCACCATAATCAGTCGTGGCCACGATGAGGCTCTCATCGTCGGGAACGCAGTAGTAGCTATGCACGAAGTAGTACCACTCCCCGTTCTCGAACACGGGGTGCGTACTCTCGATTTGGTTCCATCCGATGTGCGGAACCTTTAGCCGACGCCCTTCCGCGTCGTGCAAGTCCGTCGCAAAGCGCTTCACGGTCCCGGAGAAGATCCCAAGGCCTTTCTCGTCAGGCGCCTCTTCGCTCGACTCGAACAACGCTTGCATCCCGAGGCAGATGCCGAGATACGGACGGCCGCTGTCGATCCAAGACCGAACCGCCTCGCCGATCTCGCCCGCCAACGCGTGTGCGCATTCCTTGAAGGCGCCCTGCCCGGGCATGACCAAACGGTCCGCCCGCAGCAACACGTCTGGATCCGCGCTGAGCTCGGCATTGGCCCCGGCACGCTCGAATGCCTTGGCCACGCTGTGCAAGTTCCCGAGGCCCAGATCTACAATCGCCACCTGGCCGGCAGTCATTCGGTCAGCGTACCCTTGGTCGAAGGCACGCCCAC
>CALJYC010000301.1 GCA_937984275.1 uncultured bacterium
ACAGTAAAAAAACGAAAACCCTAAGGAAAAAGGGGTCAGACCCCTTTTCAAATGGGTTAACCCTTCGAAAAAGGGGTCTGACCCCTTTTTGAATGGGTTAATGCTTGCAAGATGGGGGGCGTGGACGGCTACGAGGGATGGCGGAGTAGGGCGGAGGCCGCGGGGGATCGGGTCGGCGCCGAGGCGTGGCGTGCCGATGTACGCTCCTCGGTCTTTGACGCTGCGCTCTTGCGCGAGCACACCGAAGAGCTGACGCGCACGCGCGAGGCGGGGGAAGCCCTCGAGCTGGTCCCTTTGTTGCGGGAGGCGCTGTATCGTCACCTTGGCGAGTTGGCTGACCCGCGGCTCTATGGCGTCACGCCGCTCGGGACCAAGCACGTCGTCGAAGCGTTCTACGAGGAGGCGCTCGCGTCCATCGCGTACTTGGCCGACCCCGGTCAGACGGGACTCGACCCTGCGTTCACGTTGGCGGGATTTCGGAGGGCGGCGCACATCTTCGGGCGTTCGGCACTTCTGCTCTCGGGAGGCGCGACGCTCGGGTTTTTTCACCTCGGGGTGGTCAAGGCGCTGTTCGAACACGGACTCTTGCCCGATGTGCTTTCGGGTGCCTCGATGGGCGCCCTAATCGCCTGCGGCACCGGCGTCCGGACCGACGCAGAGATCAAGACGCTCTTCGCAGACCCACGCGCCATTCGAACCGATGCGATCAAGCGCCTTCCGCCCAAGCGCGCCGCGAGTGAACGCGCCATTTACGACCCGGCCCGTCTGGAAGAGGTGGTCGCGCACAACTGCGGCGACTACACGTTCGAAGAAGCCCACACGCGCACCGGCCGCACGGTAAGCATTAGTGTCTCACCCACGCGTGAGCGCCAGAAGCCGAGAGTGCTCTGCCACTACACGACGCCCAACGTGCTGATGAACAGCGCCGCGGTCGCTTCGGCCGCGATTCCAGGCGCATTCCCCGGAGCAAGGCTTCACCAACGTTTGCCGTCAGGCGAAAGCGCGCCGTACATGGGGACCGAGACTTGGATCGATGGCTCGCTCAAGGGTGACCTGCCGATGCGCCGACTGAGCCGCCTGCACAACGTCAATCATTTCATCGTAAGCCAAGTCAACCCGCACGTTGCACCGGTGCGCCGGGTCACGGGGAGGAGCGGCGTGTTCCCTTTCGTGTCGAAGGCGGTCGTTTCGAGCTTTCGCGCACAGGTGGTCCACCAGTTAGGACTCGCTCGCACCGTCACGAAAAGCACGCCCCTCTACGGAGCCTTTGACGTCGCCCACTCCCTAGCCGAACAGCCCTACGGCGGCGACATCGACATCCACCCCCGCCTGCGGCCGCTCGCGCTCCTTCGCACCCTGTCGAACATCTCGCACAAGGAGCTCCTGCAGCACATCCACGAAGGGGAACGTGCGACCTGGCCGATGCTCGCCCGCGTTCGCGACCAAACGTGCGTATCGCGCGCGTTGGATGCGGCGATACGGCGCCTGTCAGCCGATGCGCAGTGAGACGCCGAAGACGATTTGGTAGTCGTTCTTCTTTGGCACCGTCCCGTCCGACCGCGGGAACGGGTCCTCGGTTCGGAGGTAGAGGAACGAGGTGTTCAAATGGAGCAGGGTGGTCACTCTCACGGTGAAGTCCAGGCTCCCGATGTGGTTCGTGTTGCCGATCGTCGTGTAAACGAGGTTGGTCCGCCATTCCAATAGCAACTGGATGTCGTCGGTGAAGTCGATGTCCGCGAACATCCGGAACATCATGTAGCCGTCGCTTTGCGGGTTCTCCACCGTGGCCGCGGGGTCGAGCAGCGACAGGTACTGATAGCCGGCAGGCGCGAACTCGAGGTCCCAGTTGACGACGTACGTCGTAATCAGGTGGAAGCCGACACCCGCGGCAGGCGTGGCGCGAAGGCGGATGTTCTGGAACTTGTCGTACAGAAGCTGACCCGTCAGCGCTTTCACGTAGATGATCGGGTGAACGAAGATGTCGACATCGCCCCCGGCCAAATGACGGTTCGCCACCTCTGCGCGGTTCGCCTTGCCGAACGTACCGTCATACGTGATCGCAGCACGGGTGAACGTATCCTCGCGTACGAGCTGCCAAAACGCGTTGAACGTGAGGTTTTCCGTGTTGCCTGCGTTGCCGCTCAGGCCCAACCGAAGAACGGTCGACCAGTAGTTCCGTTCCCGACGCGTGTGCTCGATGATGGCCTGGAGCTCAGCACGCGGGCGAGTCTCGAGCCCATCGACCGTCTGCACGACGACGAATTCTTCGTTGATCATCGCGGGTCCAACGAGGTCCGTCCCATCGGTGAAGTTGTAGGTGTTCGCCCTGGGTGAGTGGAGCTCGCGAACCTTTTTCCAGTCGTACGTGATGAGTTTGATCTCATCACTGTTGAACTCCATGGAGCCGTCCCGCATTCGCTCGATGTTGCCTCGCAACCATTCTCCCGACGCCAATTGAGCCCAGTCCTTCTCGTCGCCGAACTCGATCGTGTAGGCTTCGATGAGCCCTTGTCCGTCCTCTCCCACCACCACCGTAGTCGTCGGAACCTCGTCTTTACCGAGCTCAGCTCTCGGGGTGTCCTGTTGCTCCACCTCGGCCGGATGAGGGTCATCCGCGGGAACTGGCTCTTCCACCTGCGCGAACGCCACCGGTCCCCCGCCCAGCCAACCGCCCGCAACCACCAACACAACCAAAGCCAGCAAATGCCGCCTCGCCCCGTCCTTCGAACACCTCATCGCAATGGGTTATAGGGACAGAGGAAGCCGATTCCCAGCAAATTCTGTCCGTCTCCGCGCAGGCGAGCGCCTAGGTATCGACCGCCAAGTAAATGACGTCGTCTCCGACTTCCACGTCTTCGTTGGGCAGGACGGCGTAGCACGGCTGGCTTACGCGGATTTCGGTGACGCGGTCTCGGCCGACGAGGGTGCCGGGTTCGAGCTGTTGGAAGCCGGTCCATGGCGCGCCGAAGCCGAACTCTTCGCTTGGCTTGGTGATCGTTTCGACGACGTGCACCGTGCGCACTTGGGTGCCGTTGGTTTGGTTGCCGCCGTCGATGGCGCCGGTCGCTCGCAGGAAGTTCATCGCGATTCGGTGCGCGGTGTCGGAAATCTCCGGGTCGTCGTGCGAGCCGCACTCGACGGATAAGGCGGGGACGCCCGCGAGCTTGAGGAAACCGGTGATCACCTTGTCGGCGAGGCCGTACCAGTACTGCACCAGGAACGAGATGTCGACCTGCTTGGCGATGTCGTCGATCGGCGCCTCACCGTTGCTGATGCCGAACGGCGGGGTTGGGGTTGCGGCCGAGTGAAGGTCCAAAAAGACATCCAGCTCTCCAAGGATTTCCTTGAGCTCGAGAACGCGATGGTGCTCGTATCCCCACGCTTCCTGGCGAAGCGTCTCGGTGAACTCGAAATCCCACAAGCGATTGAGGTCATCGCCCTCGGGCGTGTGGCGCCGCCCTTGCCGGGTTCCCTCAGGGTTCGCCTGAATTAAGAACACGGTGCCTTTTGCGGGCTCGAGCTCCCCGTCCTCGAAGGCGCTCGCGATCTGTCGAATCGCCTCCGCACCGCAGGGCTCGTTCCCGTGCATCGAACCGCACACGCCGACGTACGGCTTCGGCCAATCCGCCGATGCCGACACTCGCAACACACCTGGTTTCAGCTCTTCGATGTACAACGCTTGCCCTTGGTTTCGCGGTCCAATACCTGCCGGGTTTGCTCGAACCAATGGTCCGCCTCCGCTGGGCTTTTACCCACGGCAGTGATGCCGAGCTTTCCGAACTCGCTGAGTGCGCCCGTAAAGTGAAAGAGCACGCCCGATTCAGACCAGGCTTGATAGTGCAATCCATCGACTGCTGCAATGTCCAGGAGGTCTTCGACGAGGAGGCCACGGTAGCTGTCGGATCGCATCGAGTCGGTCGCGATGTAGAACTGCGGCTCACCTCGCGGGGTGAGGTAGAGGCCCGTGTCCGGATCGTATCGGCCGTCGGTCATCATGCGCAGCAGCATCATTGGATGCGTCGTCCCGCCCAATCGCAAGTTGGTTTCGATCGCATAGTGCTTCCACGAGCCGCCAGCGGCTTGAACGCAGATGAAGTCGACAGCGAGGCGGCCCACCGTGCCCTTCTCTTGAAGGATTTCGCCTACGCGAAGCGCGTCTCGCTGGATGTCCATGCGATAGGCTGCATCGGACGGGAATCGGCACCCGGCGTAGATTTGCCCATCAACGCCCTCGACGAGTTGGTCGTGCGTAGAGATCGCATCCAGGCTTCCTTCGGGGGAGATGCGGAGCTGACAGCTCGGAGCGCGCTTGTTTTTGTCCTCTACGAAAGTTTCGACGATGCCTCCCTCGCGCTCGAATTTCTCTTTGAACGTGTCCCAAGTCTGGCGGGCGTCGACGAAGCGCATCGTCGAAAGTGCGTCGGCCAGCGCCTGCCCCCGAGCTTCCCGGCTGGCACCGCTTTTCGGAGAGACCGCGCTCAACGCGCTCAAGTCCAGAATCGCGTTGCCGTGCCCACTGAAGCCGGTGTTCTGCTTCACGACCATCCGCTCGAGGCCGTCGTTCTCCTCCCACAGACCGTCGATCGCCTCTACCAGGTCCTTTTCGCTCTTCAGGTCCTCGGCACCAGGCAGCAGCGGCACGCCCGCCTTTCGAAACGCCCAGCGCGAGCCGCTCTTGGTCCCAAGCCAAATCAGGTCCGGATCCACCCCGTAAAGAGGAACGCCAAGCGCGACCGCTAGGCTCCGCTCCGCTTCGGTCACCGTGAAGCAAGTCATCAATCCACGCTCGGGTCGGATTAAATGTCGGATGCGTTCGATGACCCGAGGCCGCTGCAGAATCTTCCGCGTCAGAGGCGTCCGTGAGCTGTCGTAGAGCGAAAGCACAGTCAGCCGCCGCCGCATATGCTCGTTCGGGATGCCGCTGATCAGCGAGAGCATGTAGTCCATGGCCGCTGGATGAATCGGCGCCGAGGTGACGTAGACCAATCGGGCGCGCGGATGCCGAAGCAGGTTCAGCGCAAAGAGCATCCGCTCTTCGTAGTGAATCACCCCATCGATGGAGACGGTGTCGATGCCGTCGAACGACAGCGACGGGACGACGACGATGTCTCTCGGCTCAGGGCCGTCACCATCGGCGAGCGCCCAACGGGAGGCTAGATGAGCTTGCAGCCCGCGAAATGCCTTCATTTCGTCGCCGCCACCGCTCATGAATTGAGTATACCATGGGCATGCCGGATTTACTTGCAGCGCAGGCGTGAGGAGGGCACAAGAACCCCGTGGCGATGGGAGACGCACCGAGCGAAGAATCCGCACGAGACGGCCTCTTCAGCTTTCTTTCCCGGCGCCGCTTCCTGAAAGTGAGCCTCGTCGCGGGCGGCGCGATCCTAGGTGCCGGTGGAGGCGGGCTTTTGGCGTTGCGGGGGCGGGCGCCCAAGGTCGATGGGCTCCGTGTGCTCGACGCTCACGAGTACCGCACGCTCCAAAGCCTGGTCGAGGTCATGCTTCCAGAGACCGACGCGATTCCGATCGATGCGGCGCCGATGGACCTGCCGCGCGCCTTTGATGAGTTCCTCGCCGACGAGCCGGAGCAGAGCGTCAAAGACCTGCAAAAGGCGCTCGTATTGATCGAGTTCGGGCCGCTCGCGTTCG
>CALJYC010000302.1 GCA_937984275.1 uncultured bacterium
GCGTCGAGGGTCATGTCCTGGTCCATCGTTTCGCGCGCACGGCGAATTACGGCGTCTCGTTTCTCTTCCAGGACGGCGCGAAAGCGCTTGAGCTCGGTCTTCTTCATGCTTGTGACCCCCTTTGAGGGAGCGCCAGCATAATGATCGCGATCCACTAGTCAAGAAGGCAACACGCAAACGGTTGAAATCACGCTGGAACTGGTCAGCTGATCCCGTCGAAAAACGAGCTCGGGCCGTTCAATCCGGGGCCCCAGAGGATCGCTTCGACCTTCTCTCCCGCCGCAAGCTCGGCCCGATCGGCCGGTAGGATGACCAGGGCGTTGACCCCGACGAACGACGGGAGGGAGCCCGATCCCTGGAGCTGATGCAGCGCGACGATGATCTCATCCCCCACACGCGTCGCCACCGCGCGCGCAATTTCGATCCGCCCTGGGCGGCGGCGATACGAATCGCGCAGTCGCGCCACCACGGGCTGAGGGTGCGGCTGCGGATCCCCGAGCATCTTCCGCAGGCATGGAGCGATCAGCACCTCGAAGGCAACCATTGCGCTGATTGGATTACCGGGAACGCCAATCACAGGCTTGCCCTCATACCGGGCAAACGACGCGGGCTTGCCGGGCTTCATGCGGACCTTCCAAAACATCGGCTCGATGCCTACGTTCTTGAATGCCTCGTTCACGAAGTCGTATTCGCCCACCGATACACCACCCGTCGTGATGACGACATCCGCCTCGAGCGCCGTCCGGAGCGAGGCTTCGATCTCGGCCAACGTGTCCGGCGCCGCGGGGAGGGGAACGGGAATGGCCCCCAACGCCCGCAGCATCTCGGTCAGCACATAGACATTCGAGTTGATGATCATGCCGGGTTCGACGTCGTCGCCGAGCTGTCGAAGCTCGTCGCCCGTCGATAGGATCGCCACTTTGGGCCGCTGGAAGACGTGCACGCGCTCGATGTTCTGGCTTGCGAGCAGCCCTATCTCTCCGGGCCACATTCGATCGCCGGCCCGAAGTAATCGCGAACCGGATGCCACGTCCGTGCCCTGCGCGCGAACGTGGTTCCCCTCGGTCGAGGCCTCTCGAATCGCCACCTCGTCGCCGTCGCGGTCGGTGTCTTCCTGGATGACGACCGCGTCAGCACCCGCCGGCATCGGCGCGCCTGTAAAGATGCGACACGCGGCGCCCGGCTGCAGAGACTCGGGGAGCGGTCCTCCGGCGCGGGATTCTCCCCGAACTGGAAGTCGAACCGGCGTATCCGGCGCTGCGGAGGCCACGTCGCTGGCGCGAACCGCGAAGCCGTCCATCGCGCTGTTGTCGAACGGTGGCGCGTCGAAGCGAGCGGTCACGTCGCGGGACACGTAGCGCCCGGCCGATTCCGTCAGATGCACCTCTTCCTCCCCCAACGGAGAAAACGCCGGCAGCATCGAAGCGAGGGCCTCTGCGATCGATCGCATGCGGCGCCGAGCCTAGCACGTCTCGTGGGCGCGATTGGCTAGCTCGGACAGACGCGATTGCGGCCGGCCCGCTTCGCTTCGTAGAGCTGCTCGTCGGCCGCCCGGACGAAGTCGTAGGACCGCCACTTCGGATCGAGCTGCGCGACACCACAGGAAATGGTGACATCGATGTCTTCGTCCTCGAAAACGAACGTCTCGGTGGCAATCATCTTTCGCAGCTCGTCGGCGATACGGACGCCTCCGGCGAGATCGGTCTCTGGAAGGATGAGCGCAAGCTCCTCGCCACCGAATCTCGCGATCACGTCATCGGGGCGGATTCGGCTCTTCGCGAGCTGCGCAACCTCTTTGAGCACATGGTCTCCGGCGAGGTGCCCAAACTCGTCGTTGACGCGCTTGAAGTGGTCGATGTCGCAGATCACCAAGGTCAGCGGACGGCCGTGCCTCGCCGCTCGCGAGAGCTCCCGATCGAGTTGCTCCACCAGGTAGCGTTTGTTGTGGATACCCGTGAGTCCATCCATGATGGTCATTCGATAGATCGTCTCGTGGTACTGCGACTCGAGGTCGGCGCCGCTCAAGAACTTCATGATCGTGTCGCCGATTTTGATCTGGTCTCCGCGGCGAAGCTGATGGTCCTGTACCAGCGCATCATTCACGTACGTCCCGTTCGTCGAATGCATGTCGAGGACGTGATAGTTCCCCTCCCGCACCTCGATGCGTGCATGTCGGCGCGAAACGCTGTCGCTGTGAAGGACGACGTTGTTCTCGGCTCCGCGGCCGATCCGCACCGCGCCGTCCGCCAACGAGAAGCGTTTGCCCAATTGATTGGAGCTCGGCGCGTAGATCACCACGAGGCAGTCTTGGCCCGCACCGGTCGAAATATGGGGCTCCGAAAAGGGCGTGACCCTCGTCTTGATTTCGCTCTCCACGGGTATCCACCCAGGGTAGAAAGGGTCGTATCGGGCGTCAATGTCGTCGGATGAAGGCCATGTTGCGTTGGTTGATCCAAACATGCGCCAAAACCGGGCCCCAAAGCACGCCGGTCAGCTCGAAGATCAAGCCCAACAAAAGTCCCATGAGGAACGCCCACGTGGTCCAAGCCAAGAAGACTGGCTTTGGCCCGACGTGAACGGCACCGAAAATCAACGACGTGATCAGCAGTCCCAACACCGGCTGCATCGCGCCTCGAAAGAAGAGCTCCTCGGCGAAGCCCGAGGCGAGCGCGAGCCAGGTAATCTCGGAGTAAGACAGTGGGGAAATGATCTCCCCGAGCTCCGAGTGCAGCGCGCGTGCCCACTTGGTGCGCTCGACGAGACGCGGAGTCATGGCGACCACCGCGAGCGCCAGGGTGAGGCCCAAACCGAGCGAAAGCGCGAGGCGTTCCAGGTAGGGCGCGGACAGCCACGGCGTCTCGAGGGTCCAAGCGAAACGACCACCGCCAAGCCACGCCCATGCCAAGGCGACCACTGTCAGCGGGCCATAAACGACGAACGCGAGCGTGGTGATCCGGGTTGGCGATGGCAAGGTCGAGCGGGATGTATCAAAGTGAGCTTCGAGCTGCAATGCAACCGACACTCGGATTTGACACGATCGCTTGGAGCAGAGTACTAGCCATGGCCATACGGTCATGAGTGGGCAGCCAGGCGAAGACGTCGCGAAGGTCCTCGTGGTCGACGACGAGGAAGTGATCCGGGAAATTCTCGCGGACTTCCTGACGATGGAGGGCTTCTACGTTCGCACGGCTGAGGACGGGAGTGGCGCCCTGGTCGAGCTGTCACGCGATCGGTTCGACCTGGTGTTGAGCGACTTGAAGATGCCGAACATGGGCGGCCTCGAGCTGCTCGCCGCCATCCGAAAGCACACGCCACATGTCGTGACGATCATCATGACGGGGTTTGGCACCGTCGAGACCGCCATCGAGGCAATGAAGCAGGGCGCCTACGACTACGTCCTCAAACCGTTCAAGGTAGAGGAGGTCGTCCACACGATCCGGCGTGGGCTCGAGAAGCAGCGGCTCGAAGCGGAGAACTTCCGCCTCAAGGAGGCGCTGTCGCTCTACAAGGTCAGCGAGGCGATCGCGGCGAGCCTCTCGCTCGAACAGGTGGTGCACACGCTGAGTCGCGCCGCAATCGATGAGGTGGACTCCGACCTGGTTACGGTGCTCCTGAGCGACGGGGGCGGAAGCTTCTATCGGCGCAGCACCGAGATCAATCCGAACTTTCGCTTGAGGCGGGAGCCGGACACGCTGAGCATCGAGACCCTGAGCGAGCATTTCGTGCACGCGCCCGCGCTTCTGGAGCATGGAGAGCGGTGCTGGCGCTACTTCGACGAGCTCGGGGAGGCGCCCTCACCGCACTCCCTCGCGGTCGCCCGCCTGACCGCCCGCGGCGATACGATCGGCTTTCTATGCGCGCTCAGCTACACGCAAGGCAAGCGGTTCGACGAAGGGCAGCGCAAGCTCCTGCACGCCACCGCGGACCGCGCATCGGCCGCCATCGAGAACGCGCGACTCTACGAAGACCTGCAGGCGACGTTCAAGCAAACCATCCGCGGCCTTGCCAGTGCCATCGACAAGATGGACCGGTATACTGCGGGACATTCGGCGCGGGTTGCGGCCTACGCTCAGATCCTCGCGATCAAGCTCGGGCTGAGCGACGCCGACATCGAAATCGTTCGCCAGTCGGCGCTGATGCACGACATCGGCAAAATCGGCTGTGTCATGAACTTGAACAAGCCCGGCAAGCTGACGCAGGAAGAGTACGAGACCTTCAAGCAGCACCCGGAGCATGGTCGCGACATCTTGCAACCAATCGAGTTCCTGCACCCACTCATTCCGGGTGTCCATCTACACCACGAGCGCTGGGACGGGCTCGGGTACCCGCTCGGGCTCAAGGGGAACGACGTTCCGCTCATTGCGCGGATCATCGCCGTGGCGGACACTTACGACGCCATGACGAGCGACCGAGCCTATCGCAAGGCGCTCGCCCACGACCTCGCCATCTCCGAGATCGACCGTTGCGGGGGGAGTCAGTTCGACCCGGAGCTCGCGCACGGCTTTCTCGAATCGATCGATGTCTTTCGCGAGGAGGGAAGGTCGCTCGAGGAGTTCCCCGACGTCGGTGAAACCCGCTCTGGGCTCATGGCGCCACGGAGGTAACCGCGCCTGTCGGGGGCTCCGGCAACGCAAACGCTGCGTTCCAGTGGCGGGATGATGAATCGGCAGACCATCGGCGCGCGATCGGCGCCCGCTTCGGCAACTCGAAGACCGTGACCAGCTTCACACGGCGGCGCCGGGTCGGCGGGGGGCCATGGGACACGACGGACACGATGGTGAGCGTCTGGGAGGGGCCGATCGACGCGTCGGCGTGGTCCAGGTCCCCCAAGCCTTCGGAGACGAGGCGTTGAATCGTCTTCTCGTTGCGGAACGAACGTGTCGCGGTGACGAGGCGGCCGTGCTCGCCTTTCCATGTGGTCGGTGCCGTCGCGAACTGCGGTGGATTGCCCAATTGATCACAACCACCGAGCAGACACAACACGCCGAAGACCCACGCGCGGTTAGGTCGACTCACGGCTTCGCTCTCGCGCCACGTCCTTCTCGGTTGCCACGCCTGGGACGGGGAGCTGCGCCTCACCTTCGCCGTCCTTGTCTTGCCATGGATACTTGATGCGGTTGTGGTAGGCGTTGCACAGAGTGTCGGTCAGCGTGCTTTGGAGCACACGGATGTCTTCCATCGTCAGGCCACACACGTCGAGCTGACCTTGCCGTAGCTTGATGTTCGTCACGCGCTGCACGATGGCTTCGAACTTCTCGCGCGAGGGCTCGTCGACCGTGCGTGCCGCTGCTTCGATGGCATCGATCAGCATCAAGATGGCGGTTTCCTTCGTGCGAGGCCGCATTCCCGGATAGCGGAAGGCCGCGTCGGAAAGTCCCTTTGGATTCCCGTCCTCCAAGCACTTGTGCCAGAAGTACTCGATGACGCTGGTCCCGTGGTGGGTGTACGCGAACTCGACGATCGGCTCCGGAATGCCTCCTTCGCGCAGGATGCGAGCCCCCTCGACCACATGGGCCATGATCGCATCCGCACTGACGTCGGGGTCCAAATCACCGTGCGGCGTGGGCTCCCCCGGAGACAAATTCTCGACGAAGTACTTCGGTTGAATCGTCTTGCCGAGGTCGTGGTAGTAGGCGCCGACTCGGGTGAGCAACGCGTCGGCTCCGATTGCCGCGGCCGCGCCCTCGGCGAGGTTGGCCATCGCGCGCGCGTGCTGCCACGACCCGGGGGCATCTCGCGCCATCTTGCGAAGGAGAGGGTGATCGACGTCCGTGAGCTCCTGCAGGCGGCCGCGCGTAACGACGCCGAGGGTGGCCGTCGCGACTCGCTGCAGCAGCACGGCAGCCACGCCGGAAATCATGCCGCCGGCAATGGTCGACAGCAGGACCGAGTCGTTGAGCCTCGCCACGTCGCCGATCACGTCGATGCCGTTCCCGGCGGACATCGCGACGCTGATCAACACCAGGGCGGCAAAGAGCCCTGCGGCCGTGCCAGCGACGAGCATGTGCGTCGCGTGCTTGCGATCGTGGAAGAAGATCACCACGCCCAGGGTGGTGGCCAGGTAAACGACGACCACGGGCATCGAGAAATGCAGGAATGACGCGCAGACGAGGGAGATGACCAGGCCCGAAGCCGTCGCTGTCCCGCGATCGAAGTATAGAGCCGCCCACAACGGCACGGTGGCCAACGGCAGAAGGAACGGAGACAGCCCGGTAAACAACAAGAGCAACTTCGCGGCAAGGCACGTCGCACCCACCAGAACCAGCAAGCCCGCCTCGGTCCGCAACAAACCGCCTCGGCCGCCGGTGAACAGCCGCAGGTATGCGAGGAAGATGTAGGCGATGAGGAAGTAGCTGATCCAGACCCCCAGGAGCGTCTCTTGCTCTGGCGGGCGCCGCTCGCGTTCGAACGCCCGAACGAGGCGCTGGCTCTCCGGGTCGCTCACCACCGCACCGCGCGTCACGACCAGGGGCTGCGGAAGCCCGCGATGGGTTCGCGCCATCTCCTTGGGTAGGTAGCTGCTCGGAATGCGGAGGGTGACGGGTGCGGGGCGCACCGGGTCGACACGGAGCGGCTCGAGGACCACTTCGACCTGGCTCGCGAGCGTCACGATCGAGGCGAAGACGGCACTCAGAATCAAGCCTGAAATGCGACCGGCGATGAGGCGTGTGCGGAGCATCGTGTGCGAATCGTCCGGGCCAGAGGGACCCTAGTAAGGCCCCTCTTGAGATTCAAGTGTTTGCGCACCCTCGCGCGTCGGCTTGGTCCCCTCGAACGCCAGGATACCGAATCGGCGCGGTACATGGAAATCGCCAACGCCCAAAGGTGACCACGCCGCCGCTCGTTGACGATCCTCGATCAGGTCGATGACGTACAGATTGGCCCGCCATTCGTCCCCGATTGCGGGCGGAGTGAAGGGCTTGCCGTCGAGACTGAACGCCTGCCACGGGATCGCCATCTCGACGCTGTATCCGGCATCTGCCTCGTGGTCGTCGAGATTGCCACGGGGGGAGACTCCGACGCGGGCCTTGCTGTCCCAATCGGTGTGGCCAAACGGTTGGGGAACGCGCCGCGCTTCGTACCGGGTGTCGAACACCACCCCGCGAGGTGAGACCTGGATTTCGAAGTAGTTCTTTCCGTCTCCATCGGGGTCGATCATCAGCTCGACGCAATCCTGTTCCCACAGGTGGTCGTCGCGCTCTACCTGGCTCGCGCGAAGGAGCGCGTCGTGCGCGTCGACGCCGACGTACAAGTAGTGCTGGTCCCACAGAACCTTGGCCGATGCCTGAAACGGTGCGACGCCTCCCTTGCGTGTTTCGACGAACGCTCCGGTGGTATTGGCGAAACTCCAAACCGGATCACCCAGCGATCCATCGAGCTTCGGCCCTCGTTCAGTTTCGACGACGCGGAGCTTGGGGACGGCATCTTCGACACGGCCAGCACTCTTTCCGCTCGTGCAGCCGGCGATCAAGCCGAGGAGAAGAAAGCAGGCGCAGCGCGTGAAGCCCATGATGCTCGCGTTCATCGTCGCGATTTGCGGCGGGACTTCTTCTGCATCTTTCGCTTGGCCTTCTGCTTGCTCTTGTTGATGACCTTGCGAGGCGGCTGCGCACCCGCTGGACCAAAGCCCCCGTGCTCGGCAACCGCGGCTTCGAGCAACGAGTCGGTCAGGTTCGCCATCATCGGGTTTCCTTCGAGGCCGCCGGTCTTCACCGCATCTCGAAGGCGATTGGCCGCCGCCATCTGCTTCATCCCCGGGATCTTCGAAAGCATACCGGCCTGCGATCCGATGCTGCCCATCATCTGCTTCATGAAAGCAAACCGCTGGAGGATTTCCGCGACCTGTTTCTCGGCGGTACCAGAACCCTTGGCGACGCGCGCAAGTCGGGTTGGCTGCTTCTGGAACAACTCGGCCTTGGCGCGCTCCTGGCGGGTCATCGAGCTGACGATGGCCTTGATCTGTCCGATCTCCCGCTCGTCGACTTGGAAACCGTCCGGAACGCTGTCAGCAAAGAACGGAACTTTGTCGAGCAGGTCCTGAAGGGGCCCCATGTTCTGGAGCATCTGAAGCTGCTCGAGGAAGTCATCGAGGGTGAACTGGCCGCGAAGCATCCGCTTGGCGTCCTTCTCTGCCTTCTCCTCGTCGACGACGTCCTCGAAGTCCTTCATCAGGCCGACGACGTCACCCATCCCGAGGATGCGGCTGGCCATCCCCTCGGCGCGGAACTCCTCGAGCCGATCGAGCGTCTCGCCGGTGCCGGCGAATTTCACCGCGGTCCCGGTTGCATTCTTGATTGAAATCGCCGCGCCACCGCGCGCATCGCCGTCGAGCTTGGTGAGGATTACGCCACTTAGGCCGAGCAGGTCGTGAAAGGACTTCGCGGTCTTGACCGAGTCCTGGCCGATCATAGCGTCGACCACGAGAAACACGTTTTGCGGATCGACCGACGTGCGAATCTCCGCGAGCTCTTTCATGAGCCGCTCGTCGATCGCCAGGCGGCCCGCGGTGTCGTAGATGACGGTGTCGCACTTGAGCTTCTTGGCGTGCGCGAGCCCGCGCTTGCAGATCTCGAGCGGCTGCCCGCCGGGGATCGAGAACACCGGCACGTTGATCTGCTCGCCGAGGACCTGGAGCTGCTCGATGGCGCCGGGTCGCGCGACGTCCGCCGCCACCAGGAGAGGCTTGCGCGCGTTGCTCGTTTCGAGCAGTCGCGCCAGCTTCGCTGAGGTGGTCGTCTTACCGGAACCCTGAAGGCCGACCATCATGATGCCGGTCGGTTTGGGCCTCTTGGCAAAGTCGACCGGATCACCCTCGAACGCCATCATCGACTCGAGCTCGTCCTGGCAGATCTTCACGAACCGCTCGGCTGGCCCGATCTTCGCTTTGCGCTTCTTGGACTTGATCGTGGTGTCGACGACCTGGCCGACCGCTTTTTCTTTCACCCGCGCGAGGAACGCCTTGGTGACCCCGAATTCGACGTCGGCTTCGAGCAACGACAGGCGCACGTCGCGGAGCGCCTGATCGATGTTCTCTTCGGTGAGCTCGGTGACTCCGGAGAGGCGATTGCGGGCGTTGCGAAAGCCCTTTGTGAGCGTCTCAAACATACGGTGTTCGGTTCCGGTTGCTGCGGCTCGTGCGCGTAGCATGTGGCGAAGCCGCTATGCAACCGGGCTTCGCACCTTGACCGCCGGTTTAGGGCGT
Source organism: uncultured bacterium (assembly GCA_937984275.1). GTDB lineage: Bacteria > Myxococcota_A > Polyangia > Polyangiales > Houyiibacteriaceae > SG8-38. The sequence goes on from CALJYC010000302.1 coordinate 9,203, forward strand.
TGGATGGTGCCCACGGATGGTCGAGAAGCTGCCCAAGAAGGGAGATCCGGAGACGATCTACGTGATCGACATCAGCTCCTACGTGTTCCGCGCCTACCACGCGCTTCCACCGCTTTCGAACAGCAAAGGCGAGGCAACCCACGCGGTCGCCGGGGTTTCCAGCATGCTGCTCAAGCTGCTGCGCGAGCACGAGCCCAACCGACTCATCGTCGCGATGGACTCCAAGGAGAGGTCGTTTCGCAAGGAGCTCTACGAACCCTACAAAGCGAACCGTCCCCCCGCGCCACCCGATCTGCAACAGCAGATGATTCGCGTCCGGGAGGTTGTCGAGGCCTGGGGCATGGCGCCGATCGAAGCGCCCGGCTTCGAGGCCGACGACATCATTGCGACCCTCGTGGCGCAGGCCCGGGACAAAGGCCTCCGAGTCGTGATCGTCAGCGCCGACAAAGACCTGCTCCAGCTCGTTGGCCCCGACGTCCTCATGTACGATACGATGCGAAACAAGGTCTTTGGAGCCGAGGAGACACGGGAGAAGCTCGGGGTGGAGCCGGGGCAGGTGCGGGACCTGCTCGCGCTGATGGGCGACAGCTCCGACAACGTCCCCGGCGTGCCTTCGGTGGGGCAGAAGACGGCAGCAAAGCTCCTCGATGAATACGGGAGCTTCGAAGGCATCTACGAGAACCTCGAGAACATCACGCGCAAGGCGCTCAAGGCGAAGCTGACCGAGTACCGCGACGAGGCACTGACCTCCCGAGAGCTCGTAACGCTTCGCACCGACGTCGCGATCGATGCGGACGCGGTGACCCGCCCCTACGCTGGGGGGGACACCGGCGCCCTTCGAGCGCTCTTCAGCGAGCTCGAGCTCACACGTTTGCTCGCCCAACTCCAGGCGGCTTCGCCGGACGAGTCGGCTCCCCCGGTCGAAGGACACTACGAAACGATCACGACCCCAGAGGGGCTCGCTAGAATCGCGAGCGCGATCCGCGAGACCGGGAGTGTTGCGTTGTATTCCGTGATGGACATCGACGATCCAATCCGTGCGGAAATCGTCGGCGTCGCCGTGAGCTGGTTGGAAGGCGTCAGCGCGTACATTCCGCTTGGGCATCGTTACATCGGTGCACCCGATCACTTGAGCTGGGATGAAGCAGGACCGGTCCTGACGCCGCTGCTCGAAAACTCGCTCATCCCGAAGCTCACGCATTGCAAACGCGAGACGGTCTTCTGGGCACGGCGCAGTGTGACCCTTCGAGGCGTGCGCTTCGACCCGTCGCTCGCGAGCTACCTTCTTGACCCTTCACGCCATGCCCATCGCTTGGAAGACGTGGCCCGCCAAGAGCTAGATGGTGATCTGAATGAAGAGGAAGCCGTGCGAGGCAAGGGCAAGAAGGCGCTCAACTGGGACGAGGTCGAGGTGGGCCCCGTCGCGGGCTACGCCAACGAGCGCGCGGACTTCACCTTTCGGCTGAGCGAGCTGCTGACCCCGCGCATGCACGAAGGAGAGTTCGAGCGGCTCTTCTACGAGGTCGAGCTGCCACTGGCAGGGGTGCTGGCGACGATGGAGCTCACCGGGATCCGGGTCGACACCGAGCCACTCGAAAAGCTCTCGAAGGAGGCCAGCGCAGAGCTCGAACGACTCCACGCTCAATGCACCGAGCTCGCCGGCCACGAGTTCAACGTGTCCTCGCCGAGACAGCTCGAAACCATCCTGTTCGATGAGCTCGGGCTGCCGGTGATCAAGAAGACCAAGACCGCCCGCTCGACCGACCACGGGGTCCTCGAAGAGCTCGCTCTGTTGCATCCGTTACCCCAGGCAATCCTCGAATACCGGTCGGTTTCCAAGCTCAAGAGCACGTATTTAGACGCTTTGCCGCGAGAGGTGAACCCGGACACGGGTCGTATCCACACGCGCTACAATCAACTGGTCGCCGCCACTGGGCGGCTCTCGTCAAGCGACCCGAACCTCCAGAACATCCCGATCCGCACCGAAATGGGCCGGCGCGTGCGCGACGCCTTCGTGCCGGAGGAAGGCTGGTCGATGCTCGCCGCCGACTACTCTCAAATCGAGCTCCGTGTGCTCGCGCACCTGAGCCGGGACCCCGCGCTGGTCGACGCGTTTTCGCGTGGAGACGACGTCCATGTGCAGACCGCCTGCGCCCTCTTCGGCGTCCAGCCCGAGGAAGTGACCAAGAGCATGCGCGGCCAAGCCAAAACGGTGAACTTTGCGGTCATCTACGGCCAGACCCAGTTCGCCCTGGCGCGCAACCTCAAGATCGAACGCAGCGAAGCCAAGCGCTACATCGATGCCTTCTTCGATCAATACGCCGGCGTCAAATCATTCCTCGACAAAGTTGTCGAGCAAGCCAATGCAAACGGCTTGGTCACTACCTTGCTGGGCCGCCGCCGATCACTGCCTGACATTCGAAGCACCAACCACAACCTCCGAGCCGCCGCCGAACGAATCGCCCGCAACACCCCGATCCAAGGCACGGCCGCCGATATCATGAAGGTCGCGATGGTGCGCATCCAACACGACATCGAAAAGCAGAAGCTACGGAGCCGTATGGTGCTGACGGTGCACGATGAGCTGGTGTTTGAATCGCCGCCGGAGGAGCGGGAAGGGCTCGAAGCGTTGGTGGTGGACCGCATGCAAAACGCGGTGCCGTTATCGGTGCCGTTGCCTGTTGAAGTGGGGTGGGGCGCCAACTGGGGCGCGGCGCACTGAGACTGCCGTGACTGCATTCGCTGCCGGTTTCGTCGTTCTCTCCGGTCGTCGTCCATGACGAACCCCTTGCTGACCGTCAGCCACAGCTCTCGGACGCCGCGTGCAACGCATTCTTGCTCAATCGATGCGAGCACCGCCCGCCCGATTCCGCGACCCCGGCATGCGCAGGCCAACACCCTAGATCGTTTCCGGGAGCAGGCGTATAAGTTCCTCAGACGACTCGGGCGACCACGGAGGGCTCCCATGTCGAAGGCAATTGCAGTCGTGGCTTCGGCGTTCGCCAGCCTCATCTCGATGGGAGCTTGCGATAGGGGCCTCGTAGAACCAGTCGACCCGCCCGGTCAGAGGCTCCGCGTCTCCCCTGCAGCGACGCCTCCAAACAACAAGGCACCCGCTTCGGCTCGCTCGCGAGCGTCGGGGTACGACACCGGCGAACGCGAGACGGGATACACGGAGCCCATCAAGACACCGCGCCACCGGCCACGAGCTCCAACGCCTGCCCCGGGCGCAGCACCCGCACCGATGAGCACACCGCCGGTGCGGGCGACACCGAGAAAACCACGTCCACGATGGGATGGTCGCGATCGTTGCGGTCGTCCGCTGGTTGCCTGAGACAAGCGCACGTTGTGGAGCAAGCCACGCGTCAGCTCGTTGGCGGCGGGGCATCCCGTGGCTCGAGTCGAACGTACCGCGCCAACCCGCCCAATTTCGAATTACACGGGTCAAGGCAGCGCGGCGCCGACACTGGTCCTGACTCTGGCCCTGACACTGGCGCTGTCCCTGACACTGCCCCTGACACCGCCACTTTCCCGACCACTGACACCGACGCTACGACAACAACCCGAAGTGCCGCAGCCCCTCCAGCACCCCGCGTGCATAAGGATGCTCCGCGAAATAAATCCGCTCTGCGATCCCTTGGGCGACCGCCTCGATACCCAGGTCCTTCTTCAGCGCTTCGTCGGCGTTGCCGACCACGATGACCCGATACCCGGTCAGCATCGCTGCGCGGTCGTTGCCGGAGTCTCCGGCGTACACCAAGTGCTCTTCGTCGACTCCCGAGGCGTCGTGCAGGTAGCGGACCGCGTAGTCTTTCGCGATGCCCGCGGGGAGCACGTCGATGAGCCCGCGACCTGAAACCGGATCGTGGCTCGCGACTAGATTCACCTTTGCGTGCGCGGCGTCCAGGCGGGATTGGACGGTTTCTACGAACGGCTCTGGGCGGCCCTTCGTGTAATAGCTGACCTTGAACTCCGCCTGCTTTTCTTCTTCTTGAAGCTCCAACCCATCCATGGCGTCGATCGCGGCACGGACGTCGTCGCCGCCCAGCCCCCCAAGCACCGCGCTCATCGCTCGGCGATAGTCGGGGTCGGGCTCGTAGCCTCCATTCGTTCGCCGATAGACACTCGTGCCTACGTCGCAGACGAACCAATCCGGGGAGGGAAGGCCGATCTCGGCAATCCCTGCCTGCGCCAGCGACAAATGACGGCCGGTCACGTAGGCGAGCCTCAGGCCCTCACTTGCTTCGAACGCGTGAACCAGCTCATCAACCTCGCGCAACCGTTGCGCGTTTCGCTCGAGCGGAATCAGCGTGCCATCCAAATCTGACGCGAGTAGGTAACGTGTTATGCTCATCCCGACGTGAGCCTAGCGAGGACCGAACGCTCCTGCACCCAGGAAGACGTCAGGTAAGAAGCCGTGCACCGTTTTCACAACCGACCTGTCATTTTCGGCGAGGTTCTTTTCGATCATTTCTCCGACGGGAGCCGTGTTTTGGGGGGCGCACCGTTCAACGTCGCGTGGCATTTGCGGGGGTTTGGGGCGAATCCGTTGGTGATCAGCGCGGTCGGCGAGGACGCCGAGGGCCGTGAGGTCCTCGAGCGCATGACCAGTTGGGACCTGACGACCGAAGGTGTGCAGATCGATGCGACGCATCCCACCGGCAAGGTCACCGCGACCACCGTCGACGGCGAGAACCGATTCGAGATCGCGCCCGGTCAGGCTTGGGATTTTGTCCGCGCCGATCCTGCAGTGCGGGTCGCAGCGGAAGAAACGCCTGGGCTTCTCTACCACGGGACGCTCGCCCTTCGCGCCGGCGAAAGCTGGAACACCCTCCGAACGCTGTGGGACAAAACCGAGGCCCCGTCCTTCGTCGACCTGAACCTGCGCGACCCATGGTGGACGAAGGAGAAGGTCGACTGGTGCCTGTCGACCGCGGACTGGATCAAGCTGAACGACACCGAGCTGGCCGAGCTGACCGCGAGCCCGACGGAATCATTCGAGGAATGCAGGGACGCTGCACGCGGGCTTGCACGTGACCACTCGACTCGAGGCGTGATCGTCACGCGTGGCTCGAAAGGGGCGCTTTCGGTCGTCGATGGCAAGCGCGTCTTCGAAGCAACGGCGGCGCCGGTGGAGGGCCTCGTGGACACGGTGGGCGCCGGGGATGCGTTCAGCGCGGTCGTCTGCCTCGGACTGCTCCAAGAGTGGGACCATCAGACGACGCTCGACCGCGCGGCTGGGTTTGCGGCGGACTTGTGCGCGATTCGCGGCGCGACAACCCCCGACTTCGGGTTGTATGAGCGGCACCTCGCGCAATGGTCGGAAGATACGAGCGCGGGCTCGATCAGCGCGCCCGGTTCGCAAGGTCTATACATCCTCTCGCTCACCATCCACGGCCTGGTCCGTGCAACCGAGATCGAGCTTGGACGGGACGCCGACACGGGCGGACAGGTGTTGTACGTCGTTGACCAGGCGAAGGCGCTCGCCCACCACCCGGACGTCGAACGAGTCGATGTCGTCACGCGATTGATCGAGGACCGAAGGGTCGACGAGAGCTATTCACGGCCGTTCGAACCGATCTGCAAGGGTGCGCAGATCGTCCGCATTCCTTTTGGGCCCCGCCGTTATCTTCGCAAAGAGACGCTTTGGCCTCATCTCGACAGTCTTCTGGACCAGCTCACGCGCTATGTCCGCATGCAAGAGCGCACGCCCGACGTCATCCACGGGCACTACGCGGACGCCGGCTACCTCGGCGCGCAACTCGCGAAGCTGCTCGGTGTGCCATTCGTGTTCACCGGGCATTCGCTTGGACGTGTGAAGAAGATGCGGCTCGAGTCTAAGGGGGAGGCCAGCGAGCAGACCTACCGTTTCACCCAACGAATCGAAGCAGAAGAACGGGCTGTCGAGACCGCCGCTCTGGTGATCGCCAGCACGCGTCAAGAGGTGCGCGAGCAATACGAGCTCTATGACCACTACCAACCCGACCGCATGCAGGTCATTCCGCCTGGCGTCGATCTCTCACGTTTCTCGCCGCCAGAGGCCTCTTGGCCGCGCCCCGCCATCGCCGCCGAGCTCGACCGTTTCCTGACCGATCCCCGCAAGCCAATGGTCCTCGCCTTGGCTAGAGCCGACGAACGAAAGAACTTCGAAGGCCTGCTGCGCGCGTTTGGCGAGACCGAGGGGCTTCGGGACATCGCCAATCTGGTCATCATCGCCGGCAACCGCGACAACATCGCGGAGATGAGCGCAGGGCAGCGCCGCGTCCTGACGCAGATCTTGGCCTTGATCGACCGCTACGACCTCTACGGATCGGCGGCCTATCCAAAGCATCACGACTCCACCGACGTGCCCGAGCTCTACAAACTGGCGGCCCAGACGAAGGGCTTGTTCGTCAATCCCGCGTTGACCGAGCCCTTCGGGCTGACGTTGCTCGAAGCAGCGGCGACCGGGCTCCCATTGGTGGCCACGAACGACGGCGGACCACAAGACATCATCGGCACCTGCAACAACGGACTTCTCGTCGACGCGCTCGATTCAAAGGCCATCGGCGAAGCGATTCGCGATGCGTTGAGCGACCAGGCGCGTTGGACCCGTTGGTCGGAGGATGGTCTCACCGCGGCGCACGAGAACTACTCTTGGGACAGTCATGCGGCCCGCTACGTTCAAGAGGTCCGCAAGGTCGTGAAGGGAATCCGCCACGTCCCGGTGCATCGGCCACACAGCAAGCTGGCGGGGATCGACCGGCTGCTCGTCACCGACGTCGACGACACACTCACCGGCGACGACGAAGCCTTGGCCACGCTCTTGGAGCGCCTAGAAACCACGGACGCTAAGGTCGGGTTTGGCATCGCCACCGGCCGCACGTTGAAAGAAGCGCTTGCGCTTATGGACGAGCTCGAGGTGAGGGTGCCCGACGTTCTGATCACCGCGGCGGGAACGGAGCTACACTACGGGACCCGGCTGTTGCCGGATCGCTCATGGGAGCGGCAAATCCGCTACAGGTGGGACCGCGATGAAGTCGACCGCGTGATCAGCAAGATTCCCGGCCTCGCTCGCGTTCCGCAATCGGAAACCAAGTACCGGCTTCGTTACCGGCTCGACCCGAGCCGCGCCCCGACCGTCCGAGAGATCCGGCGTCGTGCTCGGCAGGAGGGGCTCCGGGTCACCACGATTCTCGATCACGAGATCTACCTCGACGTGATCCCGGTTCGCGCGTCTCCAGGGCTTGCGATTCGGTTTTTCTGCTTCAAATGGAACCTCGAACCGCAGCGCCTGCTCGTTGCGGGAGATTCAGGGAACGACTGGGACATGCTTTCAGGAGATACGTTGGGCGTGGTCGTAAGCAATCACACGCCGGAGCTCGAACGCCTTCGCGGACGCCCACGCGTACATTTCGCAAGAAGTCCGCACGCCCGCGGGATCCTCGAGGGGATCGATTGCTATGATTTCCTAGGGGACATTCGGGTCCCGCCAGAGGAACACGAATGATCCAAACGCTCGAAGAGCTGCTCAACGCCCACCGTGAGCCGATCTATCTTCTATTCAGACGATTGAAGGCGATGGACCGGCAGTTCTTGCTGTGGTCCGATCTGGTACACGACTACGAGCAGTTCTGCCAATCGGAGGTCGGCGCACCGCTCCTCGAAAGCGGGATGACGCCGATCATGCGGCACGCGCAAGAGGCCGTGGTGGACGAACCGTTCATCAACCTCGCGGTGCGGATGCGCGTCGGGCGTTGGAAGTACGTGCAGGTGCACACCGAGGAGATGCGCTGCCGGGAGCTCACCGTGGCAGAGTTCTTGGATATCAAGGAACGCGTCGCGGCCGGCATACCCCCCGGCGACCGCTATGTGCTCGAGGTCGACCTGAGCCCCTTCGAACGAGGCTTCCCCAAGCTCAAGGATTCACGCAACATCGGGCGCGGCGTCGAGTTCCTCAACCGGCATCTGTCGGGACGGCTCTTCATGGACGGCGGGCGCGGTGAGAAGCTCCTCTTCGACTTCTTGCAGGTGCACGAGGTTCGCGGTCAACAACTGATGCTGAATGGGACGCTACGGGACGTCGAAGAGCTCCGCGAAGCCTTGGCTCAGGCGACCACGCTGCTCGAAGCGCACACGGAGGAGAGCGACGCCCTCAACCGTGAGCTTCGGCGGCTCGGCTTCGAGTCCGGCTGGGGGCGAACGCCGGAGCGCATCCGCGAGTCGATGGAGCTCCTGCTCGACATCCTCGAAGCCCCGTCCCCAGGGAATCTCGAGCGCTTTCTGGCGCGGATGCCAATGATCTTCTCGATCGCGATCCTTTCGCCCCATGGCTATTTCGGGCAGTCCAACGTCCTCGGCAAACCGGATACCGGCGGGCAGATCGTCTATATCCTCGATCAGGTTCGCGCCTTGGAGCGCGAGATGCGCGAGTCGATCCACGAGCAAGGCCTCGACATCGAGCCCCAAATCGTCGTCGTAACTAGACTGATCCCGGAGGCGGACGGGACAACGTGTGACCAGCGCATCGAACCGATTCTCGGGACGGAAAACGCGCGCATCCTTCGCGTGCCGTTTCGCCACCACAAGAGCGGGGAGGTCATCCCTCAGTGGATCTCGCGCTTCGAGGTCTGGCCGTACCTCGAGCGCTATGCCATCGACGCGCAGCGCGAGCTTCTTGCGGAGCTCGGTGGCGCGCGGCCCGATTTCGTCATCGGCAACTACTCGGATGGCAACCTCGTCGCGACCATCATGGCGCATCAGCTCGGGGTCACGCAGTGCAACATCGCTCACGCGCTCGAGAAGACGAAGTATCTGTTGTCCGACCTGCATTGGCAGGACCACGAGGCCGAGCATCACTTCGCGGCGCAATACACCGCGGACTTGATGGCGATGAACACTGCGGACTTCATCATCACCAGCACCTATCAAGAGATCGCCGGCACGGCAGATAGCGTCGGCCAGTACGAAAGCTACAGCTCCTTCTCTTTGCCGCGCCTGTACCGGGTGATCTCGGGAATCGACTGTTTCGACCCGAAGTTCAACATCGTCTCGCCGGGCGCCGACCCACGCATATTCTTTCCATACTTCGACGAGGCGCGTCGTCCCGAAGAGATCCGCGAGGAGATCGAGGCGATGGTATACGGCTCACCCGACTGCGCGTTCCGGGGCTTGTTGAGCGACCGGGACAAGCCGCTGCTCTTTTCGATGTCGCGATTGGACCGAATCAAGAACATGGCCGGCCTGGTCGAGTGGTACGCGCAAAACGAAGAGCTCCGCAAGACTGCGAATCTTCTCATCGTCGGCGGTCGCCTCCGCGTCGAAGAGTCCAACGACCGCGACGAGCGCGAGCAAATCGAGCGGACGCACTGGCTGTTCGACGAATACGGGCTCGAGGGCAGCGTACGGTGGGTCGAGATGCAGACCGACAAGACCAAAGTCGGGGAGTTCTATCGATTTGCGGCCGACCAGCGGGGCGCCTTCGTGCAGCCTGCGTTGTTCGAGGCGTTCGGCCTCACGGTCGTCGAGGCGATGAGCAGCGGGCTCCCGACTTTTGCAACGCGCTTTGGGGGGCCGCTCGAAATCATCCAGGACGGCATTTCAGGCTTCCACGTCGATCCAACCCAGGGTGGGGAGTCGGCGCAGAAGATCCTCGACTTCTTGCAGAGGTGCGAGAAAGACCCGGACGTCTGGGATGCGATCTCGAAGGCGGGGATCGAGCGCGTAGACGAGCGTTACAACTGGCAACTCTACGCCTCCACCCTCCTCAAGCTGTCACGCATCTACGGCTTCTGGCGATACATCTCATCGCTCGAACGCGACGAGACGCGGCGGTATCTGGAGATGTTCTACGGGTTGCTGCTGCGTCCGCTGTCCAAGCGGGTCCTCGACCAAAGCGAGCACTGAAGCACCTCGACACGGTGCGCCTACGGGCATCCATCGACGCACACCCGAAACTCGCTCTCACACGCCGCCACGCAGCTCTTGTCCTTCATGTCGCAGTACGTATTGCACCCAGCCCAGCGGTCGTTGCAGAGCGGGACGCAGGCCGAGCTCTGATACTCGCCAGGGGGTGCGCGTGGGTACTCGTGCTCGCGGGCAGGGATCGCCTCCGGCTCCTGGCTCGGGAGCGGTCTCGTCGACCCGTCGACGGCTAGC
>CALJYC010000303.1 GCA_937984275.1 uncultured bacterium
GTGCTCCTCGTCGATTGGCTCAATGCGCTCATCTACGAGATGACGACGCGATCGATGTTGTTCGGGCGCTTCCAGGTCAACATCGACGGGCTCCGGCTATCGGCAAAGGCGGAGGGCCAGGGCGTCGATCGGAAGCGCCACGAGCCCGTAGTAGAACCCAAGGGCGCGACCTTCACGGAGCTCCGAGTCAGCCATGACGACGAGGGACAGTGGATGGCACAATGCGTCGTCGACGTCTGAGAGAGATGACGAGGAGGCCCGATGGACATCGCCCCGCTCCAACAGATCTCTGAAGACCAATGGCGGTTGCCTCCCACTGGCAAGATGCGTGTGCCGGTGGTCTTTTACGCCGACCGAGCATTGCTCGAGGGCATGGACGACAAGGCCGGTGGCCAGGCAGTGAACGTAGCGACGCTCCCGGGAATCGTGAAAGCAAGCTATGTCATGCCCGATGGACACTGGGGCTACGGCTTTCCGATCGGTGGAGTGGCGGCCTTCGACGCAGAGGAAGGTGGAGTCGTATCTGCTGGAGGTGTCGGTTTCGACATCTCGTGTGGCGTTCGCTGCTTGTTGACCGGCTTGCGGGCCAGCGATGTAGAGCCTGTCAAGCAGCAGCTTGCCGATGCTCTATTCGCCCGCGTTCCCGCCGGGCTGGGAAGCACCGGACAGATTCATCTCAACGACGCTGAGCTGACCGCCATGCTCAGTGGCGGTGCTCGCTGGGCGGTCGATCGGGGATGGGGTTCACAAGAAGACCTCGACCGTATCGAAGAGCACGGGGCCATGCATGGAGCCGAACCGCAGCATGTTTCGCAAAAGGCACGCCACAGGCAGCGCGATGAGATGGGCACCCTCGGTTCCGGGAATCACTATCTCGAAGTGCAACGGGTCGCGGAGATCTTCGATCCCCATGTCGCTTACCAGCTGTCCATCGCGGGGGGTGAGGTCGTCGTCAGCATTCACTGCGGCTCGAGAGGGCTCGGGCACCAGATCGGCACGGAGTACCTGCGCGAGATGGCGATCGCAGCCGCCAAGCACGGCATCGAGCTTCCCGATCGTGAGCTTGCTTGTGCGCCGCTGCGTTCTGCGGTGGGTCGTCGGTATCTCGGCGCGATGCGCGCAGGGATCAACTGCGCGCTGGCAAACCGTCAGATCCTCACCCATCTCACCCGCGAAGTGTTCAGCGACGTCTTGCCGCAAGCGAAGCTTCCGCTCCTCTACGATGTGTCGCACAACACTTGCAAAGAGGAAGAGCACGTCGTTGATGGAGTGCAGAGGCGGCTGTTCATTCATCGAAAAGGGGCCACCCGCGCATTCGGCCCCGGGCACCCCGAGCTACCGGAGCAGCTTCGTGATATCGGACAACCCGTGTTGATTGGGGGCAGCATGGGGACCGAATCGTGGGTGCTCGTCGGTACGGCCGAGGGCATGACTCTCTCTTTTGGGTCGGCCTGCCATGGCGCGGGGCGGCGAATGAGCCGTCACCGCGCGAAGAAGCAATGGCGTGGCAGCAAGTTGATCGAGAACCTCGCGCACCGCGGTATCATTGTTCGATCGGTCAGCATGCGAGGCGTCGCAGAGGAAGCGCCTGGCGCCTACAAAGACGTTCGCGCGGTGGTCGACTCGGCGGATCGAGCCGGACTCGCCCGCAAGGTCGCGCGCCTCGAGCCCATGGTGTGCATCAAGGGCTAGGCAGCGTTCAGCGAACCACCACCATCGGACATCTCAACTCACGCCGCAGCGCGACGATTTTCGGTTCTTCGAAGCCGGTTTCGCCCGCACCGACGATGAGCACCGCAGGTGCGGCGCGACGCACTGCCGCGAGCAATGGCCCGGGCTCCCTGCTCGCGACTGTTCGGATTGCCGCACGATTCGGCCCCAACGATTGAAGCTGCCGAGTGAGACCCGGGCGAGCCTTCGTCGCTTCACCCGACAAGAAGACAATCAGGCCACGACCCGTTCTCTCTGCGAGGCCGATCCCGGCTTCGAGCGCGCGCGCTCCAGCGTCTGCATGGTCGAAGAGCACCGCAACGGGCCGCAACGACTCGACCTTGCCCGGGTGCGCCGTTCGCGCGGTCGCACGTAGCTCACTTGCCGACGCCAATACCTGCCGTGCGGTGCCAAGCAGCAGAAGGTCCATGTCTGGCGCCTCGGCAAGCGCACTGCTCAGCCGGCCACGGTGCGTGCGGAACGACCAATGCGACCCCGCCCGTTCGGCAACGCTGCGCAACGCTTGCTCGGCGCGCAGAGCTTGAATTCTCATCTGAAGCTTGAGCTCACGCGTGATCAGCGGACGCCGCACGGTCGTGATGCGGCAGAGCTCGGTCGTGAAAGGCAGCTCGGCGAGACGAAGCAGGCTACGGTCTTCAAGGAAGATCCCCGTGATGTCGGCACTGCTTTCATCCACGAGGGAAGCCAGCACTGTAGCGACGCCCGAATCAGAGCTTCCGCCACCGAATACGACCACGATGCGGCGCGCCCGCTGCTCGTTGACTACGGCAGTCAACTCTCCGCTCCAGTTTCCTCTTCGCTGCTCAACTTGCGCCGCTTTTCTGCGAGGTCGGCAAGCCTCGAGCTGACGCGCTGGTTGACGGTTCCGTCGGGGAATACTCGGTCCGGCCCAGCTTCCCCCGCCTGAAGGCCGGTTAGCATCTCCATCGCTTGGTCGACATGCTCCACGGCATAGACGTGAAACTTCCCCATCTGGGCGGCTTTCCTGACGTCACTTCGCAACATCAGGTGTTTGACGTTTGCCGCTGGAATCAAGACTCCTTGCGACCCGGTGAGCCCCCTCGCTTGGCAGATGTCGAAAAAACCCTCGATCTTCTCGTTCACTCCGCCAACCGCCTGAACCTCGCCGCGCTGGTTGACCGACCCGGTGATGGAGAGGGATTGATCGATCGGCGAATCGGCCAATGCCGACAGCAGCGCGCAAAGCTCGGCGCACGAGGCGCTATCTCCTTCCACCCCGCTGTACGACTGCTCGAAGACCAGACTGGCCGATAGCGAGAGCGGCTGCTCCGATGCATACGTCGCGGCCAGGTAGCTCGACAAGATGAGCACACCTTTGGAATGAATGGGGCCGCCAAGCTCTACCTCGCGTTCGATATCGATGACCTTGCCGGAACCGAGCGCGACGCGCGCGGTGATCCGGTTGGGCCGGCCGAAACGAAAATCCCCGATCTGAAGCACTGCAAGCCCATTGATCTGTCCGACTGCTTGGCCTTCGGTGTCGATCGAGATGGTATTGCGCAAGATTTCCTCCTGCATGCGGTCACGAAGACGGCTCCCACGCCGCATGCGGCTTGCGATCGCCTCCTCGACCGTTGCCAGATCGATCACATCGGAGCCGGCTTTCTCAGCCCAGAAGTCAGCCTCCCGCATGATGTCCGAAAGCAGCCTGATCCGCGCGGAGAGCTTCTGACCATCGCTTGCTTCGCGCGAGCCTTCCTCGATGATGCGCGCGACGGCTCGGTGGTCTAGGGGCCTTAGCGAGTCTCGTCGTGCCCGTGTTGCCAGCAGACGGGCGTACAGCGCCGTGTTTTCCTCGCTTCGGTCCACTTCGTCTTCGAAGTCGGCTGCCACCTTGAACAGCGTGGAAAACTCGGGATCGAGCGCTTGAAGCATGTAGTAGAGCAAGCGCTCGCCGATCAGCACGACTTTGACAGAGAGAGGGATCGGCTCGGGCTCTAGCGATACGGTGCTGACCAGACTGTAAGCCTGTCCGAGCGATTCGATTCGGAGCTCGCGAGATTGAAGCGCGCGTTTCAACCCCTCATACGCAAAGGGCTGGGTCAGCAGCTTGCGAGCGTCGAGCACCAGGTATCCGCCATTGGCTTCGTGCAACGCTCCCGCTTTGACCAACAAGAAGTTGGTGACCAGTGCACCCATCTGGGAGACGTGCTCGATTCGCCCCAGGATCTGCTGAAATGACGGGTTGTGCTCAAAAACGACTGGAGCGCCCTCGACGCCTGCGTGGTCGACGAGCACATTCACAGCGTAGCGTTGGGTGGCAGGCGATGCCTCCGTCTCTTCACCAGACATACGTCCGCCAAAGAGTTGCTGGAGCGGTGACCCATGCTCGGGTGACGTCCGAAACAGCCCGATGTTCTCGACGATGTCCTCGCTGACTTGCCGCAAGTAAGCGACGACGTGCTCGTGCGCCTCGTACTTCTGCGTCAATTCTTCGATCAAGCTTCCTACCGCCCACAGCGCAATCTCTCGATCAAGCTTCTGGACTCTGTGCCGGGCTTCACGCATCCGCTTGGGGGCTTGTTGCATCACGGCCTGCAGCTCCGCTTCGACCTCCTCCGTCTCGCGAACGAGGCGCTCGCGCTCCGGCTTTGGAAGCTTGTGGAACTCTTCGGGATCGAGCGCCTCCCCGTCGCGCATAGGGGCGAAGGCAATTCCAGTCGGAGTCTGGATGATCGCAATGCCTCGCTCCGCGGCTCTCTTGCTCACCTCTTCGAAGGCCGCCTCTTGCTGCTCCTGAAGCTCATGTTCGATCGACTCCCGGCGTGTCCGGTAATCGTCGCTCTCGAAGGCCGCGGGAATCGCCGCCCGGGCGTCGTCGATGAGCTGGCGCATATCCGCAGCGAGCTCTCGTCCCGATCCCGCTGGCAGCTGGATGGCCCTGGGCTGTCTCGATTCGTCGAAGTTGTTGAGATAGCACCAGTCGAACGCCGGCTGTTCGCGGCGTGCCTTCTCTTGGAGGTATTGCCTCACCAACGAGTGCCGTCCTGTTCCTTCTCGGCCCAGGACGAACAGGTTGTAGCCTTCCTGGCCGATGCTCGCGCCAAGGTGAATGGCTTCGGTCGCTCGCTCTTGGGCAACCAAGTGATCCAGGTCGGGAAGATCGTTCGTGGTTTCAAAGTCGAGCTTCTGAAGATCACAGCTCCGGTACAACGCAGAGACGGGAAGCTCTCGAGACGTGGACATACGAACGAAACCTACCCCGGTGCGCTCTCGCTGTCACTGGGAGGGGCAGTGGCACCGAATCACCGGAGAGCGGCCCCCGACGGTCGTGCAGTTGAGATTCGCCGGGGTGCTATGCCGCGGTTGCGGACGCATTCCCCGTTGCAACGAGAGCTTCTTCCTCCCGGCCCATTTCGTGGCTCATCATCCGGTGATACTGCTGGACCGTTGGGATGTCCCAGTCGAGGGAGGCGACTCGATCGGAGACCTCGAAGAATGCGAGGGAGAGGTCGTCGCGGGCGGTTTGGTACTCGGCGAGACCGGTTCCGTCGATGATCGCGCGCGAGAGGAGCTCCGCGTCTCGAAGCGCGTTGGTTATTCCGTGCGCCGTGATCGGATCGGTCATGTATCCAGCGTCGCCGACGAGCGCCCAGCCGTCGCCCCAAGGCTGGCGAATGAAAGCTCGCATGCCGGCGAAGAAGTAGAGCTTACCGACTAGCCGCTCGTTGGCGGCCCGGTCAGCGATGTCTGGCGCTGCCTCCCGAATCACCCGATGAAACGCTGAGGCGCGCTCCGCGGCTGACCCTCGCGCGAAGTCGTGGGAGACCGACGCGAAGAGCAGGGTTTGTCGATCGTTGGTGGGGATCACTCCCGCGCCCATCCCGGGCCGGTAATACCATCGGTTTCCATCGATCGGGAGGTCGCGGAAGTATCCGTAGGCGCAGGTGGTCATGTGCTGGCCGACCACGTAGGGCGTCGAACCCGCGAGCCGTGCGACACCCGAGCGGCGGCCATCGGCGCCGATGACGATGCGTGCGCGGATATCGCGAATCTCACCGCCCTGATCACGAACCCTCACGCCGGATACGGTCCCGTCGGCAGAGCGGAGGAGGTCCATCATCTGCATCCCGTGCCGCACCTCCGCGCCTGCCCCGCGCGCCGCGTTGACCAGAATGCGGTCGAGGGCCGTCCGTCGAGGCGCATAGAGCGCGTCCACGCCGTGCCGTGGCTTGATGTCGACCGAAACTTCCTCTGCGCCCCGATCCTCCGCGTACCGGAAGGTGGTCTTTTCAATGCGAGGCGTGCCGGCGTGCTCGAGCTTGTCGACCAGACCCCATCTCTGAAGCAGAAGCACGGCAGGTCGCATGAGCGCGTGTGTCGATAGGGTATCGGTCCCATACGCAGCCTTGTCGAACACGAGGACGCGCAAGCCAGCCGATGCGAGGAGCATCCCGGTCGCCGCGCCAGCACATCGCGCTCCGACGATCACGGCGTCGTATTCGCTATTTCCGGCTTTCGGTTTCATAGTTCTGGCTCCTAGGCGGCAATGGAAGAACGGTGGAAGCGTTGTGCGATGTGATTGGCGACGACGCGGGCATCGTTGCCGACCCCATCGATGAAGCTCGACTTGCGTGTGCGTTGGAAGTTGAGGCCGAGCGCGTAGATTCCGGCGGCGGGCGTGACGCCAGCGTCGTGAATGATCTCTCCGCGGATGTTGAGCACTGGCACGTTCAGCCAGGGATATCGGCGACGGTAACCCGTCGCCCAGAAGACGCTGGAAATACCGGCGTCGCGCAGGTTCAACTCGGCAGGCGCATCGCTTGCGATGATCGGCCGACGGCGATTCGGGGCACTTGCAGCCATGAGCGTCTCGTCGATGAAGGCGTCGATTCGCTCGAGAAGCCTGTCGAGCTTGCGCTCCGCCGCCTCCATGTTGCGCCCAAGGTCATCGCAGAACCCGACGCGCATGCCGTCGGTTGACTCGAGCCGTCCCGCCAGGCGGACGCCTTCCTCCTGCAGAACCCCCAAGTCGATGGTTCGGTGGTCGGGAGTGCCCACAAGCTGCAGCGAAGGTTGGCGGCGCGCCGACTCGAGGTTGAACGCACGCTCGGCTCGCTCGCCCAGGATCCCGCTGGCCTCCAGCCACCAGGCGATGTCTCTCCCACGATAGCGTCGAGGGATCCGGGTGTGACGACCGACAGCCAGCGTCACCGGCCGACCTGAACGTTGAATCTCCTGGGCGAGCTGAATCCCGGAAGCGGACGCACCCACCACGAGCACGCCGCCATTCGGAAGCTGGTCGGGGTTCTTGTAGTGCGACGGCACTACCTGCTGGATGCGCGATGGCAACCTGGCGGCCAGCTTCGGGACGAATGGAACGTCGCAGTGTCCGGTCGCGACCACGACGTTGGGCGCTTCCCAATCCCCTTGATCGGTCCGCACACGATAGCCGCGCTCGGCCCGCTCCACACCGAGCACCGTTGTCTCATCCTGCACTGGCGCGCTAAACGACTTCGCGTACCGCTCGAAGTACGAAATGAGCTCGGGCATCGTCATGAAACCGTCGCGGTCCGCACCTTGGTAGAGGAACCCGGGAAGCCGTGTGTGCCACTTCGGGCTCAGGAGCCGGAGCGAATCCCATCGTTCGCTTCGCCATCGTTCGGCCACGCGGCCTCGCTCGAGCACCACGTGGTCGATCCCCTCGTCGGTCAGACACCGACTCATGGCCAAACCGGCCTGCCCGCCGCCAATGATGATCGTGTCTGTCCGTTTCATGACTAGCTCCTTTCCGTCGGCGGGGACCCGCCGACCGGCCTGCGTCAGTCAGGCCGGTCGGCGTGCTCCGTCACCCGACACCTCAGTCGGCATCCACTTCAATCGACACGGGAACCCCGTTGGTCAGCACGTCGTACACAGCGGAGCGTGCCTGCGACTGCGCGACGACCTGGCGAAGCGTCTCGGCATCGGCGTCGCCCTGGACCTTGTAGGTCAGGCGAATGCCCTGATAGCCGTTGCGGACATCATCCGAGATGCCGAGCAGGCCTCTCATGTCAATGTCGCCCTCCACGTGAGCCTCGACGGACTCGAGCTCGATGCCGCGCGCGGCGGCGACGTTGCCAATGCCAGCCGTGATGCAACCTGCGATCGCGTGAAGCAGCACCTCGACGGGAGTTGGCCCGTTACCCACGCCGCAGAGAACCGGAGGGTGGTCCCCGTCGTACACGAAGTCGTCGGTCTGCGCGTGCTCACCACCAGCGCCGCTAAATCCTTCGATGCGGCTGCGGCTGTGCGTGCCCTTGACCCACTGGTTCGACGCGCGGAACTGGAAGCTTGCGAGCTCCGGTTGCTCGGCAACCGCGTTGATGGTCGCGAACAGGGTGGGAACGTCGACGCCGTTTATGGGGCGCTTCTCTCGACGGGGCCGGGGGCTGCTCTGCGTGGGTTCGGTTGTTGCGTTGGTTTCCATGGCATCCTCTTTCGTTTTGGTTGGGGTGGCGGGGCTTGTGCCCGTCCACACAGATCAACCTACGGAAGCCCCGTTTGAGGGACCGTTTGAGGGACCGTGGAAAGAACAGTGGAGGCGATTCTTTTCGCTAAGTGCGCGAAATCACGGGGTATGGTACGTGGCCGCCCAGATGGTGGAGGGCTGGAATTGGTTCGCGCGACTTACCGAGCGGAGTGCCTCGGCATCTGGGGCCTCGAAAATACAGACCATCCGCCTGCCGCCGGGCATCAGATAGCTACAGACCGGCTTCACTCGGTACAGCTCGAGACAGCGGGTCCCGGCAGCGAGCCGCCGAACGTCTTCGGCCGTCAGCGGCTCTTCGAATTCACGCTCGAGGACAATCCGTTCCACGCAACGAAGCTACCACAATTCGGCGGAGATTCGGCCAAAAGCAAGGTTTGACGACTCGAGCGACGACGGGCACGCTTATCCGAGTGAGCGTCGCCGCGCTTCAGGTCCAGGTCCTAGGACCACTCAACGTCCAGCGGGACGGTGAGCCAGTCCGTCTTCCCCAGTCGAAGAAGACGCGGGGCCTACTGGCCTACCTTGCGATCACTGGCCGCTCGCACCGTCGCGATCGACTGTGCGCCCTGTTGTGGGATGTCGCGGACGATCCCCGCGGCGCACTGCGTTGGAGTCTCTCGAAGATCCGGGCGGTGGTGGACTCCGAAGCGAAGCGCTACCTCGTCGCCGATCGTGAGAGCGTGGAGCTTGCCCTCGACGACAAGTCGCTCGACTGGAAGTGGGTTCGCAAGGAGCTCGCTGCAGGCGTGGACTCGATCTCTACCGAGCGTTTGCGCGAGCTCGAAGAGGTGTTCGATGGCGAGTTGCTGGAAGGTCTAGACCTCATCGACTTTGATGAGTTCACGGCCTGGTGCGCGGCGGAGCGAGAGCACGCCCGCACCTTGCACATCAAGATTCTCCACGCGCTCATCGAGCGCCTCGAGGCAAATCCCGCCGAAGCCCTGCATCATGCGCGCGAGCTCGTTCGGATTGACCCGCTCGATGAAGAAGTACGTGCTCGTCTCATTCGGCTCCTGGCGCAAGCGGGCCGGCGCAACGAGGCGCAGGCCCAATACGAGAGCGCGGCGAGGATGTTGAACGAGTTGGGCGCCACGCCTACAGGCCCCCTGGTGACCGCATGGCGCGAGGTCAACGGGGGCGTCGAACCAAACGAAAAGGAGCCTCCGTCCGCAAGCCCGTCCCACTCGCCGACGGCGCCGTTCGTGCGAGAGGCGGCGATACCCCGCAGTCAAAGCCTTCTCGTAGGACGTCGGGACGAACGGCGCCGCCTCTTTTCGGTTTTGGACGGTGCCGCGGAGGGGCGGCTGAAGATCTTCTTGCTCAAGGGCGAGTCCGGTGTCGGCAAGACACGATTGCTCACCGAGCTCAGCGACGAGGCCCATCAACGCGGTTGCACCGTGCTCGAAGGGGCGGCGTACGAAGCGGAGGGCGGAAGGCCGTACGGACCTTGGATCGACGCGCTTCGACGATTGCCGATGGAGGTCGTCTCCGAGGGGAACGGATCGGCGCTGGCTCCGCTACTTCCCGAGCTCGGGGGCGATGCCGATGTTCAACACAGCCGCGACCGGCTGTTTGGAGCCGTCGTCGAACTCATCGCTGCACGTTCGCAATCCGAAACCCCTGCCCTACTGCTTTTCGACGACATCCATTGGTGTGACGACGCGACGGTCGAGCTCCTTCACTACGTGGCGCGAATGAGCGCCACGCGTCCCGTAGCGATCGTGCTCGGCGCACGCGACGGGGAGTTGATCGACAACGAGGCTGCAATGCGAATGCTCAGAGGCTTTCGACGCGACGGGCTGATCGACGAGCATCTGTTGTTGCCACTCACAGAACAGGACATTGCAGAACTCGTTCAAGGGATTCAGAGCACCGCGGATGCCGCCCAGGTGTTTGTGCTGAGCGGTGGCAACGCATTGCTTGCACGAGAGCTCGCACAAGCCGCATCGACCTCCGGCGAAGCGGTGCCGCACTCGCTCAGAGAACTGGTTGGGGATCGGATTGCGCGGCTCGCCCCGGAAGCAGGCGATGTGCTCCGATGGGGCGCAGTCCTCGGGCCGGCGTTCGACGTCGGACGCCTCACCGAACTGGTGTCGCTCGGTTTCGATCCGCTCATGAACGCACTGAGCGAGCTCGAGCGCCATACGCTGCTTGAGGGAGCTGGGGCGTCGGCCAGCATGTACGCCTTCCACCACACCCTCGTGCACCAGGTCGTGTACTCGGAAATCTCCGAGCCCCGTCGAAAGTTGATGCACCTTCGCATTGCGCGACTTCTCGATGGGCGCCCCGACCCAGACGGAACGATTGCGCTCGAGCTCGCGCATCATGCATCCGTTGGCGGTGACGCAGCCATGGCGGTGCGAGCCTGTGTGAATGCCGGAAACCGGTGCCTGCAAGTCTTCGCCAACGCCGAAGCGCACGCGCACGCGCGCCGAGGCCTCCGTTTGGTCGAGGAGCTCCCTGACCCCGCGCGGATAAGGCTTCGCATTGAGCTCGAGCAGGTCAGCCTGGAAGCGCAGCGCCCGGAAGACCCGGAAGCGGCGGCAAGGCGAATCGAAGCGCTCGCCGATCAGGCGCTCGACGCCGGCTGTGCGGAGCACGCACGTCTCGGATTCACTCTGATCAGTTACCTTCGTTGGCACGACGGAGCTGTAGGCGACGCCCACCGCTTGTCGCTTCGAGCGGAGTTCGCCAGCCGGGGCACCGACGACCAGGACCGAGCGATCGGAATCGCCGAATCGGCGCGCTGTCTCGTGATTCTGGAGCGAGACATCGCGCAAGCGGAGGCGCTTCTGCTCGAAGCGCGCGCACTCACGGAACGCTCTGGGGAATCTTCATGGCCCGTCTTCGATGGAGTCGGCCTGCTTCGATTACACGCGGGCGCACTGGACGCGGCCAAAGCCGCGTTCGAAGAGGCGTGGTCGATCGCCAAGAAGACTGGCAACCGCCTGCAGGAGTTCATGGCCTTGGAGCACTTGGTGACCGTGTCGATTCACCGACGTGACGAGGACCAAGCGTGTGACTACGCCAAGGAGCTGGCGGTAATTGGCGAAAAGCTCCGCGAGGGCAGTGAGCGGCCACTCGGTCGGGCGATGCTTGCGCTTTGCCGATACCGCAAGGATGCAGGCGAGTACCGCCCAGCGCTCGAAGACGCTCTGCAATCGCTCCGAGAAGTCGACGCGAAACAGCGCCTCGCGTTTGTCCTCACGCAGGCTGCCTCGATCGAATCTGAACGAGGGTTGTTCGACAGCGCCACGCGGCGCGCCGACGAAGCAGTGGAACTGGCCGAGGTTTTACAGCAGCCGAGCGAAATGGCTCTGGCAAGGGCCGTTTTGTTGCGAGTTGCGCGGGAGCGGGGCGACGGAACCGCGGTTCGAGAACAAGCGGAGGCACTCCACACCCTCACTGGCTACGCGAGGCATGTGGGGGCAGTCGTCGAACGTGAGCTCGCCGCTGCAGAGAGCGAATCGAAGAGCAATCAATGGAAGCTCGAGGCTGGGGAATGAGCCGTATCATCGTGGAGAGAAAGTTCGATGAGCCCGAAGCATTCGACGAGCTCCAGGCCCAAGAAGACCGCTTCGCGTGGTGCCTCGAACAGCGGCGGGTCAAGTTCATCCGGAGCTACTTCTCGAAAGACCGTCGGCGCATGATCTGTGAGTACGAGGCCCCGGACGCAGAGGCGGTTCGGGAAGTCCAACGGACAGCTTCGATGCCCTTCGAGCGCATCTGGGCTGCCGAGGTGTTCGACTGGGAAGAGTCCTAGAGATGTGATACCGCTTTGCGCACTCGGTGCCGATGAACGCGCGCGCAACAGCTACAGTGCTGCTGACCCTCATGCTTGGCCTAGGCGTCCGCGTGGGTGCGCAGGACGCCGCTGTGGAAGAGCCGCAGGCCGAGGATGAGCGGAAGCCCGAGCCGCCGCCACCGACCGCAGGCGCCCTCCCTGTTGAAGATCCCACGATCCAGCCAGAGAGCAAAGAGGAGCTAAGAGAGCTTGGAGCCGCGGAAGACGCCAAACCGGAGGACGAGGCTGCAGCGTCCAAGGAAGCGGAGAGCGAAGACGAAACCGGCGACGTGGATGTGGCAAGAACGACGGGCTCGCTCCCGGTCGAGGACCCCACCTTGCACGAGCACGAGGAAACGAAGGAGCCGGAGGAGCCTAGCCCGGAGGAAGGGGAACCTGCGGATGCACCGACACCGGAACCCGCAGAGGGCTCGAACGTCAAGGTCTTCTACGGCTACCAGACCGGCCTCCTCGTCGGCGTCGACGACTGGTTCTA
>CALJYC010000304.1 GCA_937984275.1 uncultured bacterium
AGCTCGAACGCAAACCGCTCTTGGGCCTGCTTGACCTCGTAGCTGGTGTAGGGCCGGCCGATGAGCCGCTTGACCGAGGACACGGTGTTCTGCGCATCGAGGAGACGCCGTTCTTTCGCCGTGGCGCCCACCAAGACATCACCACTCGGATGAAATGAAACGACCGAGGGGATCAGCTTGACGCCGTCGCTACCTGTCAGAATCCGTCCGCCCGGTTGGTGCTGGTCAGCGACCGCAACCACGGAATTCGTCGTACCTAGGTCGATCCCAATGACGGGTCCGTTACTCACACTCGCCTACCCCCGAACAAAAGACTCCCCAAATTGCCTTTCTAAGGATAACGCGTTGTTCCCCGGATTACACATTTTCCAGGCGCGTAAGGTCTAATTCGCCTGGGGTTCTTCAGATTCGGGGATTTCACCCTCTTCGCCCTCTTCGCCCTCCGCCACCGGCTCTACGTCGACGACCTGCTCCGCCTCCCGCAGCCGAATGACCCGCACACCCTGCGTGTTTCGGCCTGTCTCGCGAATCTCACTGACTCGGGTCCGAATGACCTGACCGCCGTTGGTGATCACCATCAGTTGGTCCTCGGGAGAGACGAGTCGGAGCTTCACGAGGGCGCCGTTGCGCTCGGAGGTGTCCATCCCGATGATGCCCTTGCCCCCTCGGTTCTGCGTGCGCCACTCCGCAACTTTGGTCCGTTTGCCGTAACCATTGGCGCTCACGGTGAGCACCTGTTGGTCGCTTTGGTCCTCGATGATGTCCATGCCGATGACGAAGTCGCCTTCGCGAAGTTCGATGCCCTTCACGCCCATCGAGTCACGGCCCATGGCCCGAACGTCTTCCACGGGGAAGCGGATGCTCATCCCCCGCGACGTTCCAATCAGCACGTGTTGGCCTGGCGTCACAATGCGGGCTGTCAACAGCCCGTCGCCTTCACCGATCGCAACGCCAATGATCCCGGTCTGCCGGATGTTCTCGTAGGCGCTCAGACTCGTGCGCTTCACGCGTCCGCGCCGGGTGCACGTCAAGAGATACCCGTCCTCGACGAACTCGCGGATCGGGAGAATCGCCGCAACGCGCTCGTCCGGCTCCATGCCTACAAGGTTCACCACCGCCCTGCCCCTCGCCGCCCGGCTGGTTTCGGGGATCTGATACACCTTCTTCAGGTACGCCTTGCCTTTGTCGCTCAGGAACAAGACGTTCGCATGCGCGTTGACGACAAATACCCAGCTCACGAAGTCTTGGTCGCGGGTATCCATGGCACGGAGGCCTTTGCCGCCGCGGCCCTGCGCACGGTACTCGGTGAGCGGCACGCGTTTCACGTAGCCGGCGTGGGACACGGTGACGACCACTTCCTCGTCCGGAACGAGGTCCTCGATCGAGATGTCTCCCTCAGCTTCTACGATTTCGGTGCGGCGGGCATCGCCGAAGCGCTCGCGGATCTCGTCGAGCTCTGTGACGATCACCTCGTCGAGAAGCTCCTTGCTCGCGAGGATCGCCTCGAGCTCGCCGATCAAATCACCGAGGGCGCCATACTCCGTCGCTAGCTTTTCGCGTTCGAGACCGGTCAAACGAGACAATCGCATTTCGAGGATGGCCTTGGCCTGACGCTCGGAGAGGTAGTAGTCACCGCGTTCCTTGGCGGCTTGGATTTCTGCTTCGGGTCGGCCAGCGCGCTTCACAAACTCTTCGAGCCCGGTGAGCGCAAGCTTCATCAACCGCTCGCGCGCCTCGTCGGAATCTTTCGACGAGCGAATCGTGCTCACCACCAGGTCGACGTCGGTCACCGCCATCCCGAGGCCTTCGACGAGCTCGCGCTGTGCCTTGGCCTGACGAAGGTCGTAGCGGGTTCTGCGGACGACGACCTCGCGCCGGTGGTCGATGAACCGAAGCAGTGCGGATCGGAGGTCGAGCACCTCGGGACGCTGCCCGACGATGGCCAGGCAGTTGTAGCCGAACGTGCTTTGAAGCGCGGTCATTTGGTAAAGCTTGTTCAGGACGATTTCGCCATGGGCGTCGCGCTTGAGCTCGACGACGACCCGCAGGCCGTCCCGGTCGGACTCGTCGCGAATGTCGCTAATGCCCTCGAGCCGCTTGTCGCGCACCAAGTCGGCGATTTTCTTCAGAAGCTCGGCCTTGTTGACCTGGTAGGGGATCTCGGTGATGACGATCATTTCGCGATCGCCCTTGCCGGCGAGCTCCTCGATGGTCGCCCGGGCCCGCATCACGATGCGGCCGCGGCCGGTCCGGTACCCGAGATGAATCCCCGCCCGACCGTAGATGTACCCCGCGGTGGGAAAGTCGGGGCCCTTCACGCCCAGCCGACCTGTGTCGTCGTCGTCCTGCATGAGCTCATCGACGGTCAGCTCGGGGTTGCCCATCAGACGCACCGTGGCGTCAACCACCTCACGCAGGTTGTGGGGGGGGATGTTGGTGGCCATGCCGACGGCGATGCCGCCCGAACCGTTGATCAACAGGTTCGGAATCCGGCTCGGCAAGACGAGCGGCTCACTTTCGGAGTCGTCGAAGTTTGGGCCGAAGTCGACTGTTTCTTTTTCGATATCAGCGAGGAGCTCCGACGCGAGTCGAGACATCCGGACCTCGGTGTACCGCATCGCTGCCGCAGGGTCGCCGTCGACCGAGCCGAAGTTGCCCTGCCCGTCGACGAGCGGGTACCGCATGGAGAAATCCTGAGCCATGCGGACGAGCGCATCGTATACGGCGCTGTCGCCGTGCGGGTGGTACTTGCCGAGCACGTCACCCACGATGCGGGCGCTTTTTCGGTACGAGCCGTTCCAATGCACCTTTTGCTCGTGCATCGAGTAGAGAATCCGCCGATGGACCGGCTTGAGGCCGTCCCGCACGTCCGGAATGGCTCGCCCGATGATGACGCTCATCGCGTAGTCGAGGTACGAGCGCCTCATCTCGTCTTCGAGGGCCACCGGATGCTTCTGTGAAGGTTCCGCCATGAACTACTGCTCCCACGCGTCGTTCCCCAGAGCTGCGACGCCGTCGCGAAGCTACCACGTGCGCACCCCCCCTGCACGCACTCTCAGGGCTTCCGAACTGCTGTTTTTTGGCTGCTTCCGAGGAAGTTTCGTAAACCCGGGAGGAGGGCTGGAGCGGGACGAGAAATGGACACTGCAATGCGCGATCTGGAGCGGATCGAAGAACGATCGTCCGACGAGGGACGAGGGGTCTTGGTGCTGTCCGGCGTAGGCCTGGTAGCCGCGATAGGCGTCGTGGTCGCAGTGGTCGCAGCCCTTCCCGATGGCAGCGAATCTCAGAGGGAAGACCCGCTGCAGATGCTGGCGATGGCCGACGAGGTCGAAGCCGACGAGGTGATCGAAGAGCCTGCCCCCGACGCCAACATCGACCCGGAGACGCTGAGCTTCCCGACCACATTGATCACCGAGACGCGGCCCGAAGTCGCCGCCGCCATGGCTGCTGCAGCCGCCGAGCTCGCGCACCTCGACCCGTTGACGAATCCCCCGCCACGCTCCGACATCGCCGCCGGTTTGCCGGCCGCCGTCACCGCAGGTCCCGATCGCAAGGTCGTGGAGATGGCTGCGCTCCGCGACCCACTCGTCGCGGCGACGGTCCCCACGAAGACGTCCTCCTCTCCAGCTGGACACGAAGGACGCTACACCTTGCAAGTCGTCAGCTACCGCGACCCGCAAGAGGCCCAACTGTTCGCCGGCGCGCTACGCAAGCGAGGACACGCATCGTACGTCACGACCGGCACGGTCGAAGACCGAGGCACGCACTGGAGAGTCCGCATCGGCCCGTTCGAAACGAGACAAGCCGCACAAGACTACCGAACGACCTTCGAACGAGAAG
>CALJYC010000305.1 GCA_937984275.1 uncultured bacterium
AATTCACGCCATGCTCGAAGGCCGCGCGAAGGTCTTTTTCGCAATGGGCGGCAACTTCCTGCAGGCAACTCCCGACACGGAGCGCACCGCGCACGCGCTCGAGAACTGCAACATGGTCGTGCACGTGAGCACCAAGCTCAATCGGGGCCATTTGGTTCGGGGCAAGTGGTCGATCATCCTGCCTTGCCTCGCGCGCTCCGAAGTCGATTCCCAGGCTTACGGCCCCCAGTTCGTCACGGTCGAAAACTCAATGGGCGTCGTCCACTCCTCGCATGGTCACCTCAAGCCGGCCGACCCCGAGCTCTACAGCGAGTCCGCTATCGTTGCGCGACTCGCTCAAGAGGTGCTTGGCCCCGAAACCCCGGTAAGCTGGTGTTGGTTGATCGAAAACTACGACCGCATCCGTGATCTGATCGCCGACACGGTCCCGGGCTTCGAAGATTTCAACGCCCGCGTGCGCAAACCGGGTGGCTTCCATCTCTACAACGGCGCCCGTGAACGCAAGTTCAATACCGAAAGCGGCAAGGCCGAGTTCACTGTCAACCCTGCCCCCGACTTGTCGTTACCGGACGGCACGTACCGCATGATGACCGTGCGCACCCACGACCAATACAACACCACCGTCTACGGCAACGATGACCGGTACCGAGGCATCCGAGGCGGCCGACGCGTCGTGTTCGTCAACGAAGCCGACATGCGCAAAGCCGGCCTCATCGCAGGCTCCCGCGTCGACATCACCAACGACTTTGGCGGCAAGCTCCGTATGGCCCCCCGCTTCACAGTCGTCCCCTACCCGATCCCCCGCCGCTGCGTCGCGACCTACTTCCCCGAAGCCAACATCCTCGTCCCCCTCAACAAGTACGCCGAAGGCAGCTACACCCCCTCCTCCAAAGACGTCACCGTCCGCCTCACCCCCAGCACCTAAAAGGGGTCAGACCCCTTTTCAAAAGGGTTAACCCTTCGAAAAAGGGGCCTGACCCCTTTTTTAAAGGGTTAAATGCGGCGGAGGACTTCGTCGGCCGCGCGTTCGCCTGACTGAATCGCGCCTTCCATGTAACCAATCCACTCGGTTGCCGATTCGGTGCCGGCCCAGTGGATTCGGCCCTCAGGCTTGCGAAGGTGCGCAAACGAATGCGTGAGGACGCCGGGCGGCAATCCACCCACAGGACAACCGCGCGACCACGGTTCTGCTCCCCAGTCGAGCTCGCGATACTCCTGGAACGAGGCGGCCTCTTCGCCGAAGTAGCGCTTGAGCGCACCCGTCACTCGGCGCTGCCGATCGGACAACGGTTGCGCTGACCACTGCCGTGCTTGGCTCCCGACGACGAACCCGATCAATGCAGGCTGCTGACCATCATGTGAAGTGTTGTCGTAGACGACGCTGAGGGGCCCATCCGAGCTCACGACTTCACCTGAGAATCCCGCGTCACGCCAGAATGCGCGCTCGTAGGTGACGAGCACCTTCACGGCGGCGCCCATCGCAAAGCGCTGCGTGACTTGATCGCGACCGACCGAAACCGGCGGCTCGTATTCGATGCGTCCAGCGAGCGTCGGCGGGGCTGTAACGATGGCGTACCGGCCTCCGATCGTCTGCGTGTCGGACACCGCATCCACGCCGTCGCCGCTCTGGACGAGCCTGCGAACGGGTGCCCCAAGCGTCAGCGACGCTCCCAGTTCCTTCGCAAGTGCCAGTGAAATCGCTTGTGCCCCGAGAACGAAACGATCCTGCTGCGCCCCACCGCGAGCCTCCGAAAGGCTCAACATCCCGCCGCCAGCGTTGAGATACATCAGGAAATAGAGCGCGGAAAGGTCACGCGCCTCCGCGCCAAAGATCGTTCGAATCGCGGCGTCCATCACCGCGTTGATCTTGCTCGACTTCACAAACCGCCCTCGCCAAGTCTCGAGCGTCTCGCCGTCCAGCGCCTCGGCACCTTCCGCCGTCATCGGCCCACTCGGAGAGATTCGCTTCCGCACGCGCTGCAGATAACTGAGCGCCCCCTGCATCTGAATCAGGTTGGGCACCGACATCGAACGAATCGACCGCTTGTACGTCGAGACCTTCCCCTCGACCTCCAACACTTTGTTCCCCTTGGTGTACGTGGGAAACGTTTGGATCCCGAGCTCATTCGCAAGTGCATGCACGCGCGCTTGCCCAGGCCCAATCCACTGTCCGCCGACATCAAACGTACCTTGCCCGATCTGCTCGGTCCGGGTACGCCCGCCAACCCGATCGCGCGCCTCGACGACCATCACCGACGCACCCTGAGCACGAAGCTTGCGCGCAGCACAAAGCCCCGACAGCCCGGCCCCAACCACTACAACATCCGCCCGCTCACCCATCAACGTGGTTATAGTACGCGCTCGGGGGTCTACTCAATTTTGGTGATTCTCGTGCGGCGTCGGCTCCGGCGCCAGCGTTCCGTTTCGACATCGAAAGACTGATTGATAACGAAAATATCATCACCGTCGGAAAGGGCGAACAGGTGTGTTGGGGAATGCGGGAGCAGTTCTGGGTGCTGCCTCGTATCCAGCTCCACACGGTGTTCCGTGCCCGGAGCACCTCGGACTGAAAAGTGAGCCACACCAGAGCCGTTGGTGCGTGCTACCCCCTCTCCATCCAGAAGGATGGGAAGACCAGGACCGTTCTTCGCTCTAACGATGAAGACGGCGAGCCGGCTGACGGGTTTGCATCTCAGCGTGAACTCCATCGAGGGCGAATCGGAGCTGTCGACGGCGTCGATCTTTCGCAACCTCAGAATCTTCGGCTCGGATGGGGCTTCGTGCGCGTCTGGACAGTCATGTTTGATCGTCAGTCGCTGCCCGGGTGCCCCATAGATCTTCGTATGCACCAGCCCATTGGAATCGGTCTCACCCGCCGGTTCTCCGTCGACGAAGACTCGGACCCGGCGGAGCCGGACGCCGGGGTCCGATTCGACGACGAAGACGATGGCAAATGGTCGCACTGCGGTAGGCGGTCCTTCGCACGATGCCAGCGCAACAGCACACAGGGCGGCCATCATCCAACTCGTCATGGACATTCGCGGCTCACTGGCCCGGCGGGATCGGCGCACCTCAGCTTCGCCCTCAGGACGACGACGACATCTCGAAACGCGGTTTCGTTTGGAAAGAGCCGGGTGAGCGTTTTATAGTGAACTAGAGCACCCGCAAAATCGTTGGACCCCACCAAGCTCGCCCCCCGATGCTCTAGTTCCTCGCGGTCACTTGCGGCGACTTCGCGGGTCGACGCCTCCCACCCCTGCTCAGTGCCGACGCGCGCCAACGCTCGACCCGGCAGCCCAACGCGCTCATCGGCAAGAGCCGCATAACGGCTGGTCTTGATTTCGTTGATTGACTCCCGTAGCACGGCGGCGGTTCGCCATTGTTGATATGCCACCGAGCCGAGCCCAAGAACCAGAGCGAGAACTACGCCCCCTTCAATCAGCCTGCGTCTCCCACCGGACAGCTTTGCGTGCAGACCGTGCCACGGCGATCGTCGCCCTTCGGTCAATTGATCGGGGGACGGGCTCGGGTCGACCGACGAGACCGCTCGACCCGACCCTTCGAAGGCTGGGTCCGGATCGGATAGGCGAATCGGGTCGATAAGCGTCCTGTCGTCATCCATCTCTCGAATGAGCAGTGTTGGGGGCTCGTTCATTCCCCCCTCACAAGCTCCGCCGACCTCTCGAACAAATGGCTGACCCGGTAGCCGCTCTGTTGATCGTAGCCCTGAACTTCGGTGACGTGTGTGACGCACCGTGACCCGTCGGAGCGCCGCGACACCTGGACGATCGTGTCGATCGCGGAGGCGATCTGTGCACGGAGTACGTTCAGCGGGACTTCCACATCGCTCATCAGCGCCATGGTTTCCAATCGACTCAGCGTGTCGAGGGGGACCGTAGCGTGGACGGTCGAAAGGCATCCACGATGGCCAGATGTCATCGCTTGAATCAGATCGAGCGCTTCTCCGCCGCGTATTTCGCCGATCACGATTCTATCTGGGCGCATGCGAAGCGTCGCTCTTAGGAGCTGGCGGATGGTGACCCCGCCACGGCCCCGAAGGTCTACCGGCTGTGCTTCGAGTTGAACGACGTGAGGCAGCCCGACTTGAAGCTCCTGGGAGTCTTCGAGGACGACGACGCGTTCGTCATCCGGGGCCAGCGATGCGAGCGCGTTCAAGAGCGATGTCTTTCCCGAGCCGCTTCCGCCGGCGACGAGCACGTTATCCTTTCGCGCGAGGATCGCTAGAAGAAGGTCTGCCGTGTCCCGGGAGAAAGCACCTAGATCGACGAGCCGATTCAGAGTCAGCTGGTTCCGCCGGAAGCGCCTGATGCATACAACGGGTCCGGACGGGGCGGCGGGCGGAATGATTGCTTCGACGCGCGAACCGTCTGGAAGCCTGGCTTCCAGAATAGGCTGCCGTGTGTTGAGTTCCCGACCCACGAACTGAGAGAGGTTTCGGAGGGCGGACATCAAGGCGTGTTCCGAGGCAAACCCGCTTCCGGTTAGATAGAGCCGTCCGCGCTTCTCGACGTAGATTTCTTCGTGTCCGTTGATCATGATCTCGGTGACCTCGTCACCCTCCAAGAACGGAACGACCGGGGCGAAGAGCGAAGCCACGGTCTGCTCGAACACATGACGTGGAACGTTCATGGAATCGCCTTCTCTCCCAGGGCGACCGTGCGCGAGTACGGCACGACTCGAGGGCCTCTCGAAACGCCGACAGCATCGCTCAGCGCCGATCTGACCTCTGCAGCGTGAACCCCGTCGGGAGTCAACCTGAGGTACTCCTCGAGGTGCAGGGTTGCCCGCTCTTGATCGCCCTCCCGGCTTCGATACAGCATCGCGAGCCTGTAGTGGGGCAACGGCATGGCAGGCTCAGCTGCTACGATACGCTCCAGCTCCGACTGAGCGCGATCCACATCTCCCAGGACCTCGTGAATGGTCGCGACGACAAATCGAAGAGACCAGTCTGAAGGGTGATCGCGAAGGTAGTTCGCCGCGTGACCCAAAGCAGACTGGTAGCGGCTGGCAGCGACGCAGACACGCACCAGCCAGTAGACCACGGTCGCTTCTTCGTGACCCCGTTGTCGTGCCGCACTCAGATACTGTTCCGCGCGAAGCAAATCGCCGGAGCGCGCATGGGAGACGGCCAGGAACAGAAGGTCTTCAGCAGTCACGGTGGAAAGCTCGGCTTGGAGATCGGGCTTCTGGTGGAGGGTTACGTGATGGCATCCGCCGAGAGCCGCGAAGCCAGAGGCAAGCAGGACGCCGAGCCCGCGCCTATGGCTCCGAGCTTGCCTTAGCCGCGACTTTCCCGATGATCTTTCTGAGCCATTCGACATACTCGTGTCTCCCAATGTGGTCGGTGAGAAGCAGCAAGCGACGGATCTCGCTGAGCGCGGCGGACCAACTTTCCTGCTCGAGCGCGTTCAAGAGGTTCAACCGCGCCGCCGCGTAATCGGTCTTCACCCGGGTGGTCAGCGCGGCGATCGCGCGATGCACACGCTGGGCTCCGACGTTGTCCCTCGCTGCTCGATAGCAGGATTCGGCTTCCTGGTAGCGATGCACCGCACGAACGCCGTCTCTCGGATCGTACGCGTATCGGTCGGCGCGCAGACGCGCGAGCTCTTCTGACCTGCGGCCCTTCTCGAAAGCATCACCCCGAGGAGGACAGGCGATCGTCTCAACGAACAGCTCGGGATACTCGTCGAAGGAATAGTTGCGCGCACTAGGAGTCGCACGCGCGCCGAGCCATGAGGCGACCACCACGAGCGCGAGCACGGCCAGC
The DNA here is from genome assembly GCA_937984275.1 of uncultured bacterium. Classification (GTDB taxonomy): domain Bacteria; phylum Myxococcota_A; class Polyangia; order Polyangiales; family Houyiibacteriaceae; genus SG8-38. The sequence continues at coordinate 5,789 of CALJYC010000305.1, forward strand.
AGTGCGATGATTCCCTTGCTCTGGTTTCCAAGCAGCTTACTCATGCCGGGCCAAGACCTCCCGTCATGAAGCGAATCACTACGGGACCAAGGAGAAGGACAATGACGCACAGAAAGATCAGCGTCATCGGGCCCAAGAGCATGAGCGCGGCCTCTGCGGCGGTCTCCTCGGCTGCGATGCTGCGTCGCAGACGCTGCGTCTGCGCCTGAATGGTCAACACGTTTGCGAGTGGGCTGCCCTTGGCTTCCGCCTGCACGACGCTGTTCACGAACTCACAAACCTGATCGGTGGGGACCCGCGCGGCGAAACCCTCCATCGCGCTCCGTCGGGTGCGTCCGAGGTCTAACTCCCGCAGCACTCGGCTAAACTCTTCGATCACCGGATCGCCCGGATCTGCGGCGCTGTCGGTAATCCGTCGAAGTGACCCCGGAAAGTCGAGACCCGCACTCATGCACATCGCGGCAAGCTCCACCGCCCCGGGAAGTCCACGGCCCACGCTCCTCGCGCGCGCGTGGGCGACGGCCAGCACCCGAAACCAGGGCGCCATGGCGCCAAGACAGAACGCGACTATCGCCAACATGCTGGGTAGTCTCAGGAGCTCGAGGACCAGCAGCCCGACCGCCCCGAGACCGAGACCGGAGAGCACGCACATCGCGATCAGCTCATCTTCGGACAAGCCCAGGTATTCGCCTGCATGAACGAGCGAGCGGCGTAGCGGCTTGCGGATCCGATCCAGCGGCAACGCGCCAACCCACCCGGCAAGAACACGCACCAGCGGCTCGACCATTGCAAAAGAGCCCCCTCGACGAAGCGCCTTGGCACGATTGAGCCCACGGGCGCCTAGGGCCGGCCGGGCAGCGACGGGCGCCATTACAAGCTGGAAGACGAACGACGAGACGCCTCCGAGTATCATGGCGAAAGTCAGCGCGAGGAGAATATTCAGCCAGCCGATCATAGGTCGGCCTTTGCGATGTGATGAGCCCAAAGTGCTGCGAGCACCCAGACGACCGAGCAAACGGCAAGAATCGCTTTCCCGATGTGGTGGTTCAACATCGGGTCAAACCAGGAGCGGTCTAGCCAAGCGATGATGACGCAAAGCACGAATGGGACTGACGCGAGGACTAGAACCTGCCCACGCCCTTCTGCTGTCTTGGTCCGGAGCACGCCTTCGAGCCGAGCCGCCTCACGCAAGGCTGCCGACGCGCGCTCCAGCGTTCGCGGCAGATCGCCTCCGGTTTGCCTTGCAACGACGATCGTTGCGAGAGCTCCCGAGATCGGAGTGCTGTTGATTCGACGAGCCAGTGCGTTGATCGCTCGGTCCAGAGGTGCCCCGAGGCGAATCTCTTTGACGAGGAGGTCAATCTCTTCGCTGAATGGCTTGGGCACCAGGGCGACAGTCGAAGCAATCGCCTCTCCTACGGACGAGGTTGCCTTCAACGCATTCGCCAACATCAGCAACCAAGTGTCGAGCTGACGCTCCAGTTGGGCGACGCGCGCTACGTGCCGTCTCCACAACAAGAACGGGGGGCCTGAGGCAACGAGCAATCCGAGCAGAGCAAAAAGGGGGCTGCGCGTGACGGCGAGCAGTGCAAGGGATGCGACGCAGACGAGAACTTGAACACGCGCAAGCCGTGCCCCGCGATGGGGGATCAAGAGGAAGCTCGAGTGCCGATCCAGGTGTGCGGAGTAGTTTTGGAACAGGCGCCCGACGGGGCCGCCTTCCGTGGAAAGCGCGAAGTACGTGAGGGCAGCACATCCGCCAACGACCAGCACGCCGGAGCAAACCAGCAGCGGAAACGATTCGAACCTCACAGGTACTCTCCGCCGCCAATGAGCCCCTGTGCAACGAACTCGTCCACAAAGCTCGGGACGTACCCCGTCGTTCGATGCTCCCCCAACACGTCACCGGAGGAACTGGTGCCGCTTCGGTGAAAGGCAAAGATGTCGTGCAGGACGAGCTCACCATCGTCGCCCAACTGAGCGACTTCTGTGATGGAGGTCAGTCGACGGGCTCCGTCAGAGAAGCGTGTCTGCTGAACGATGACGTGGACGCTCGCCGCAATCTGCTCGCGGATGCTTCGCGGCGACAAGTCTAGTCCAGCCATCATGCAAAGCGTCTCGATGCGCTTGAGCGCTTCTCCGGCGCTGTTGGCGTGGGTCGTGGTCATGGAGCCCTCATGGCCGGTGTTCATGGCCTGCAGCATGTCGATGGCCTCTCCGGCTCGGCACTCTCCGACGATGATTCTATCCGGCCGCATCCGGAGCGCGTTCTTGACCAGCTCGCGAATGTTGTAGCCACCTAGGCCCTCCAGGTTGCGCGGCTTGGATTCGAGTGAGACGACGTGCGGTTGATCGAGACGCAGCTCCGCGGCGTCCTCGATGGTGACGATTCGTTCGTCGACGGAGATCTCTGTGGATAGAACGTTTAGCAGTGTGGTCTTGCCGCTGCCGGTGCCGCCGGAGATGATCATGTTCTTCTTGGCGCGTACGCACCTTTGCAGGAACCTCGCCATCTGGTCGCTAAGGCTCCCGAGCGCGACAAGTTGGTCCATTTGAAGTGGGCACTGCGCAAATTTGCGAATGGTGATGCAGGGCCCACGAATCGCGAGCGGGGGGATGATGGCGTTTACCCGCGAGCCGTCTTTGAGGCGGGCGTCGACCAGGGGCGTGCTTTCGTCGATTCGGCGGCCCAGCGGGGTCACAATTCGTTCGATCGCCGCCCGGCACGAGTCGTCATCCGTGAAGCGCAGAGGCGTTAGGCTAATTTTGCCATGTCTTTCGACGTAGATCGTATTCGGGTCGACAACCATAATTTCAGAAACAGTGTCGTCCTCGAGGAGGTCCTGAAGCGGGCCAAGACCGAGGGCTTCGTCAGCCATCTCCGTGACGAGTCGCGCTCTGTCTGTGTTGGGGGGGAGCTCCGTTGCGAATCTCGAAATGATCTTCTCGAGAGCTCGGACGACACGCGGCCGCAGCACAACGGCATCCATCTCGGCATCGTCGAGAGATGCGAGGTCGAGGTAATCGAGAAGCGACCGGTGAATGCGCCGTCGCAACTCTGGCGACGCACCGCCTTCGGGTGCCGCCGTAGTGAGCAGCGCAATCCGGAGAAGATACGGACCGATGCGAAGCTCTGCGTCGGGCGAGAGAAGGGTTCCGGAAGCACACACTGGCTCGTCTCCCAAAGCGGTCCCGTTGGAAGAGCGGTCCACGACTCGAACTCCACCTTGGCTGCGCTCGACCCGAAGATGAATCCGGCTGACGGCAGGCGACGGCAGGACGATGTGACACGAGGGGTCGCGACCCACGGTTAGAGAGGTTATCTCGGCGATGTCGATCCTCTGCTCGGAACCGCCCGGGGTGAGCACGGATACTGCGAAGCCGCCTGTCATTGGGCCCGCTCGTGTCGGCTCGCGGGCAAGTCGTCACGCCCGACGCGTGGGTGATCCATTAGCTGGTGGCCATCGACACCGCCGTGAAAGCTCTCGTACACGCGTAGCGCCTCTTCGACACGGTCTCGTTGACTCAGACTTATCGGCTCGACGACGGAAGGGACCACCAACATGTAGGACTCGTTGTCTTCTGTTTCCCGAGAATGCGTCCCGAAAAGCGCCCCGATGAAGGGAACGAGTGCGAGCCCAGGGATGCCGTTCTTCCTTCGCCGTTCCGTTCGGGCGCGGATTCCCGCCAACGAGACCGACTGGCCGAGCTCGAGGTTCACCAGCGTCTCCACGTGCGATGTGATGCGTCCCGGGATCCCGCGAACTCCCTTTTCGGCGTCCAGGTCCGAGACATCCGCCACTATCTCGAGCTCGATTCTCCCCGTCTTGGAATCGTATCTTGGAAGAACGGTTACCTTCGTACCGAACTCGATGGCCTGTACGTTCACGGTCAGATTATTCTGAACCTGAACGTTGAACTCTCCGCCCGATGTGAACACTGCTTCGGTCCCGTTTGCGGTTACCAGCGTGGCTTGCCGATACATCTTCGCCCAGCCCTTCGCCTGGGCGAGGTCAAAGCTCGGCAGGAAGGTTTGGGGCAGGATCTGAAAGGCGCTCTGAGTCGCTTGCCCGCTCCCACCAGTGATCGCGATAGCGGCTTGGGACGGAGTGATCGTGCTCCCGATGTTTCCAGGCCAGTTGAGACCGATCTGATGGCTGTAGCGATCCTGGATCGAGACGAAGTAGAGGTCTAAACGGATGTTTTCCCGGCTGCCGAACCCTTTGTCGGCGTCCGCCGGAATCACCCGAATCGTGTACTGAATCTGATCTCCGTCGTTCTTGATCAGCAGGAGCGAGGTCGTGCCCTCTTGCTTTCCGACGATCACGAATCGAGTCTGGTCCCGGGTGACTCGGATATCCGCAAGTCCGGGCGCGCCCTCGGAGTAACTCCGGATTCCCCGGGCCGACAGACTCTTCTGCTCGCCAACTCGCAGGACCATCGAACGGGCCCCTTCGACTTCGGCCGCGACGTTCAGCTCGACAATCGCCATGAGGAGCACCAGACCCACCAGAGACACCCTCTTCTTTGGAGACCACACCCTAGTCCACCTTCTCGATCCGCAGGCGCCTTTGCCGTCGGGCTCGCTTCTCCTGCTCGAGGACGTCGGCGTCGTCTGTTTCTGGAAGGCCTTCGTTGATTTCGAGGTCGTCCTCGTTGCGGAGCACGAGGCTTAACGTGCCGTCGCGCCGAGCCTGGGCAAGCAAGCTCGCTTGGTCGATGGTGACGAGGAGCGTCACCGAGTCCGACCCGATTCGAGAACTCTCCTCGTCTGTCGCACCGAAACTGCTCCCCACGGCAAGAACGAGAAGGTTCTGCAGAAGGGGAAGCGTGACGACTCTTGCCTCGGGACCCGGTTTGGCCTTGGTAAGCAGTAAGTCGACCCGATCCCCGGGCAGCATCAAGTTGCTAAACGCGCGGCGGCCAACCCCGGTGACGCTCATTGCCCTCATCCCCCTGGGAATACGGCTTGAAAACGAGCTTCGATCCCGCGGCGTGGTTGCCAAATCCGACCATAGCAAGGTCTGATCCGCCTGGAGACCGATCGATGCGCGGACTCCCAAGACCCTTGGGAGGTCGGACGCGAGCACTTGGCGGTCTTCGACATAGTTCGCCGGCAGCGCACGGACCACGAGCATCTGCTCGGTGAGCGGCGCGCCGACCGCAACGTCTTGCCTCATCGCGAGTAGCTCGACGGGATCGCCTCCCGCAGCCTCGCGTTGAAACTGTCGCACATAGACGGTGAGAAGCACGAAGCCGAGCGCCGCGACGATAGCTGATGCGAGCATGGCGGTACGATTCATGGGTACATCCCCCCAGTCATGATGGCTCGGAGGCGAGAATGGTTAGAACCGTCTGCGACGCCTCGCCTGGGCGAGAAAGCACGGACACGAGACGATTGCCCTTTTCCGCGGAAAGCATGTGGGTGCCGTCGATTCGGATTGATTCGGCAGGATTCCGCTCGATGATCGACCAGCCGTTTCGGGGAAGCTCTGTCCGATAGAACGCCTCGATCTCTCGTGCCGACTTGGTAACTACCCGATAGACCAAGACGCCGCTCGGTTGCCGCGCCTCCCATGCTGAAAGGATGCGCTGAGAACCGGGTGGTCGCGGGACGCCAGCCAGGTCACGACCCGCGGCGTCCGCGCCGGAGCGAGGCAACATCCGGTAGAGGTTGAACTCCGAGTTGGTCCACATCGTGAGAAGAAACGTTTGGTCGCCCACTCTGCCCGCGACGCGGCGCGCGAGGACGTATCGAGGATCGCCCACCTCCCGCAGGTCCCCGGTTTCGGAGAATCGGAGGAACCGATTTGCGAGCGCGCCCAGGTCCAGCGGAGCATCACCCATATCGAAGCAAGCGACGTACCCCGCACTGTCGTTGCGCGCGGTTTGCGTCGCCATCGCTGTTCCGCAGCTCGTTTCATAGTGATCGAGAACATCCGCGAGCGAGGCTTCGACAGTTTGGGTGCGAAAGGAAATACGAACACCATTCAGCTGCAACAGGCGAACAGCTTCTTGGGGCGCACCCGGAAACTCCATCATCTTCGAACCGACCCCCCATAGGGCTTCCGTGACGTCGGCCCTGGCGGAGCGGAGAAGAAGAGCGACGGCCAACACACATACGGCGGCTAGGAAGAACCCCAATCGAAGGATCGGTCCCAACCCAGCCAGCCCAGGGATAGCCCGAAGACCTAGTGCTTCTCGGCTATCTGCAGACTTCACTCGCGTACTCCGTTGTTCGTAGATCGGTCCCGCAGGCGTGCTCGAGAACGCTTCCGCCGGTGTCCGTCTGGCGTGCGGTGGTGTTGCAAAGCAGCGTGGTCACCCCCTGCTGCGAGGTCAGGCCCGAGCCCACCATCGCGGGCATCGGTGCCTCCGCGAGACCGACGCCGTTTGTCGCCTTCCCGACAAGGTAGCGACCGACGTTGCCGAGAAACGACTCCACAGAGAAGTGACTATCGTGCACCGCAAGCGCCTCATCGATGCCGCCTGCGCGAATCTCGGCCTCGATGTGTCCACAATCGCCACTTCGACAACTCTGAGCGGGGCACTCGCCGGAGTCCGCCTGCAACCACGCCAGGCGCCTTGCTCGTGACTTCGCCTCGAGTTTCGCGCTGTACATGCCGTTTAGCGCGACAACCCCCGCCAAGGCAGCGATGAAGACGGGTAGACTGATAAGCGCCTCGACCAAGGCCGTGCCTTGTTTGTCTCGCAGCAGTCGTGAGCATGATCGAACCATCGTGTCCTCAATGGGCGGAGACCGCGTTGATGGAGAAGTCTCGAGCGACATCACAGAGCCCAGCTAGTTCGTCGAGCGAGCCGCTGCCTCTTGCACCGGAGCACGCGCTCAGAATTCCCTTGGGAATCCACCCGCGGGAGATCCGGAATCGACGGAGCCGCGCTCGCCACCTCTGCTTCCAGAGCCATTCGGATTTGTGCTCGCCACCGTTGAAGTAGTACTCGGCCTGGGCGAATCCGATCCTGCCCACGACATGGGCATCGTGGACGGTGTTGCGGCCGTCGTCGCTCCCGCCTTGAGCGGTTCGAATTCCCCGCTCACCGTTCTGCCAGTGATTCTGGTGTGCGCTTTTCCCGATGTCGTAAGCGCGGTACTGGAACTCCTCGTGACCTAGCCACACCTGGGTTCCATCGGCGCGATTTTCGATGACGCGGCGAGGTGACTCGACAACGTTGTCAGCACATGTCCTACGTTTTCCCAATCGCAGTGCCTTACTGACGACGCCGCCGACAAATCGGAGAAGCCATCTGGGAACCTTGGAATTCACGTTGCTCAGCCTGTTGCCCAGACCATCCGCAGCCCGATCGCAGAGGGTCCCGATCTGGTCCTTTTCGACAGGGAGGCCTCGCCCACCTTCTGGAAGTCGCGGGCCGAGGAGGGGCACCACGAAGCCGCCAGCTACGGGTGGGTCGTAGGCTTCCTGGAAGGCCATGGCGTCGACCGCGCGAGCTTGAGCCAACAGCGGATAACCATGCTGGACCGCATGATGAGCCACGTCCAAGGCGTCGTGGGCGACCCGCACGAAGCTCTCGACCGCGTCGCCTACCCCTTCGACCGTTTGCTCGACGGGGGTGAGCACACCGATGAGAGCGACGGCTTTTGCGGCAAGGATAATGGTCGCGATCAGTCCGTAAAGAACGCCAAGGATGATTTCAAGAAGGACTTCGACACTACGGATCACCAGCAGGATTCCGGTGATGACGGCCATTACGACGTTGAGGAGGGCGTGCAGGTTCATTCCTTTGGCGCCCATGACCGATGCGGCATGCGCGCCCGCGTCCGCACCGTCTTGCATGATGCGCCTGTAAATCACCGCATCGCCAACGCCCAAGACGTAGTAGAGGGTTCCGATCAGGAAGAGCGCCATGAAGAGCGAAATGAGCATCATGGCTCCGTTGGTCTCCTGGATTAGACGTGCACGTCTCGGAGACATCACGAGCCCCGCTCTCGATACTCGTAGGGCGCATCATGGATCATCAGCGTAGTTTCGTGCTGCAGGCCGCGGAAGCGGCCCCCAACGAAGCTCTGTGCGAGAGGAAAGAAGGCCTCGCCGAGCTCGTCCTTGGCCTCCAGGTCGCCAAAGGCTCGGCACAGGATCCTTCGCGCGAGGGGCACCGTGCACTGATAGGCGTACGTGACCCGCACCATGATCTCAGGCCCAGTTGCGACGCCGCCTTGTAGCCCGGGGAAGGTCACCGCGAGCGCGAAAGGTTGATAGTAGAGGGCGCTCACGAGCCTTCGCTCTCCTCCGATCGCCGTCGCGATACTCGGGTGGGAGTCGCGACCGACGTTCATGGGCGCGAGCGGCATCAACGGAATGTGAGCGGCGAGGCGAATCGTGTTGAGGCGCGACCTTCCGAGATTGGCTAACGTTTGATCGGAGAACGCTGACACGACCGAGTCGGAGTTCGGCCTGTCGCGTAGCGTTGAACCCACGCGGCCGAGCACCTCTACAATGTCGGACGCAGTCACACGATTGCGGTCAACGCTCATCTCGGGTTCTCCGCCGTATTCGTTCGGATCATCTGGCAGCACGACAACGGCGGAACGTGCGGCCGAGTCGGCCGAATGCTTCACCATCAGGTTTGCGTGCGTGATGAAGGCGAGCTGGACAATGCATAAGAAGAACGCCCACATGGGCACGAAGGCGATGAGGAACTCCAAGAAGACGACGCCGCGCTGATCTGCCAACGGCAAGCAGCGGACCGGAGGCGGACGGTTCACGGTCCGCTCCAGGCAAGCAGGAGGTGGGGAGTGGCGAAGATTCCCGTCGCCATGAAGATCGCCCCGCCCATCCGAACGGGAGTGGACAACGCGTCGCATGGCTCCTGACGCCACCGGACCGGGAGCAGAGGATGGAGGGCCTGCGCGAGCGCGTTGACTAGAGTTCTCAACAATGCGCCTTTCCATGCCAGCGCGCCTAAGGCCGCCACCATGGCCAGCGCAAGCGCGCTCAGCTGAAGCTCGATACCAACTAGCAGGTCGAATCCAGTGATGGCCCCGAGCGCGCCGAACACCTTGACGTCGCCACCACCCATCGCGCCCCGCCGAAACAAGACATACGGACCAAGTGCGCTCAGAAGAGTGGCGGCAACACTGTGAAGTGCGTGCTCGAGGCCGAAGGCGAGCCCGTAGACCAGCGGGGCGACCACGATGGGTGGAAGGGTCAGCCAGTTCGGAATCTCGCCTCGTCGCCAGTCGCAGAACGCCGCTGCTGTCGCGACGCCAAGAGCCAGGCCCATGGCGGTGGTTACGGCTGCGTCCATCGCATTGCCTGCTACTGCACGACGTCCGCGATGTAGCTGTCGGCCGCCTCGACCTCGCCGATCAGTGTCTCGCCAAATTGCTGCCAAGCGGCAATTCCGACGACCGCGATCAGCCCGAGGACGATGATGTATTCGACGGTGGTAAGGCCGCATTGATCACGCACGAGGGTCCTTTTGTTTTCTGCATCACTGTTCATGAGCGCCTTCCTCTCTCAGGGAATCGGTAAAAGGATGAAGAGCTTCGCGAGGAAATACCCCTGCACGAGCGGCACACCGAGGCCGTAGAGAGCGAGGCCCGCCGCGAGAACGACGACCCCGGTCACCAACGTGTACTCTGCGAACACCACGCCCAGTCATCGGGCGCTGGCAGCCGGTGTTGCGTACTGGTTTGTACGAGACCGGTGCATCCGGAGTGAGGCGGAGGAATTAACCCTTTAAAAAAGGGGTCTGACCCCTTTTAGCGGACTTGGACTGTGGTGGGGTGGTCTTGGGGGATGGGGAGGATTGCGTTCCAGCCTGGGGGCAGGATGGGTTGGGTGAATTGGAATAGGTAGCGGGCGTCGTTGGGGGAGAGGTTGATGCAGCCGTGGCTTCGGCGGCGGCCGAAGTCGTTGTGCCAGAACGCTGCGTGGAAGCCGTAGGAGCCTTTGAAGAACTGGACCCACGGGACGGCTTGGATCGAATAGTTTTTGGGGATGTCGTTTCGTTCGATGTCGTCCATGTCGGAGTAGGCGAGCTTCACCCAGATTTGAAAAGTCCCGAGCGGGGTTTCGGATTGCTTCGTGTTCTTGCCGGTGGAGACCAAGGTGGTGAACATCGGGGTCGCTCCCTCGTACGCCACGAGGACTTGTCGTTCGATGTTGATGTCGATCCAGCGATCGGTGGGGCCGACGCCTTCCGGGGGTTGCATTCTTTCGGCGCGCGCGAGCGCGGCGGTCTCGGTCCACCCTCCCCCACGGAGCTTGGCCCATGCGCCTTTGGTCGCTTCAATATGCACCACCGCGTGCCGGTCCAAGCGTTTGATGACGCGCCCCTTTGGTCGTTCGTGCATCTTCGCGGGCCGCGGTGAAACCCATGCCACGTCGAGCGGTTTGCCGGGCCCGAGCTTCACGCCCGAAAACGCGCTGCCGTCGACGAAGTGAACCGAGCCACGCTCGACCCAGAGGTGGCGGCGCGTGCGGATGAACTCTACCCCTTCGTACACCTGCTCGCCGGTGACGACGATCCCGAAGCCCTTGCCGAACGCTTCGGTGTAGTCGTTGCGGAAGTAGTCGCTTGGATGTGCATACGCGCGCGTGCCGTCGAAGCGGATGAACGCGTAGCGCTGCGGCAGGCGGGCGCCGGTGGCGGCCCACTCATCGACCCTCGGTCCCGGCGACGCCGGCGACGGTTCGACGTGTCCTTCGCAGATGAAGAGCTCATCACTGGTTTGGTACCAGACGCCAGTCGAGCAGCCTTCGCCAAACACTCTGCGCGTGAAGCCGAGACGTGTGCCAGCGCCAATCGTGCCGCGACGGCGCGACTTGCTGTTTGGCTCTAGCATCACGGGGGCCCCGTCGCTGACGACTTCGATCGACTTGGCCCAC
>CALJYC010000306.1 GCA_937984275.1 uncultured bacterium
CTCGGGCCCAGCGCGCGAAGCTGTCGACTCCATGGTGGGCTTCGCAATCTGCGGCTCGTTGCGGGACCCTCTCGCGCTCGCTCGTCCTCGACCGAAGGGGTGTCAGGCCGAGCTCCCGTTCGATGGCCCGGGCCCCGGTGAAGAGCTTTTGGTGGTCCCAAGCGGGCGAGTGAATCCGAAAGGTCTCGGGATGGATCTTGTTGATCGCGACGTGGATGTGCTCGTGATCGGTGTCGCTGTGACGCACTGCGATGTACTGGTGCTCGGAGAACCCCAGGGTATCCACGAGCCTGTCCACAACGTGTCGAAGCTCCTTTCGTTCGAGGCGCCGATCGTCGGGGTGAAGTGAGATGACGAGGTGATACGTGCGCTTGTTCCCAGCGCGGGTGTTCTGGGCCTGGACCGCATCGACGAGCTTGCAGGCGAGCTCGAGGTCGTCGCGCCCGGTGACGCTAGGAAGATTCGCCGCGAGGAACCACGTGGCGCGTGGCTTGCTGTCTCGCCCCTGGATGTATCGCGCCAGGTGCCGGAACCCCCGGTTCGACGCCGATTCCCGTTGATGCCGGACAATCACCGCTGCCCCGCCAAGCGATTCACCGCGCGGCGGACGTCCACGACCGAGTCGATGAGCTCGAGGTTCAGTCGGTGGTAGCTCGATCGGTCCGACACGCCCTCACGAATCGCGAGCTTGAGAAGCCCACCGATGCGGTTGAGGTGGGCGTGGACTCGGGAGACTTCGGTGAGGGCCTGGGCATCGATGGTGCTCTTGAGCTGGGCGCCGGTGAGACAGCGTCGCAGGGCCTCACCGCGCGAGCAGCTTGTCTGCCTCGCAAGAGCGTCGAGTCGCGTGAAATCGTCGTCGTCGATTCGCAACGACACGATGCGAGTCTTCCGCTTCTTCCCCGCGTGCCTCAGCCGGCGCCTTCCTTTCCGTTCTCAGAGTCATCCACGACACGCACGCCCAACACCAAGCTCGCCAGCTCAAGCGCCCGCCCAACGGCAAACTCAGGCGGTCCTTCGAGCACTTGCCGACTCGCCTCGACTAGCTCCGAACGCAGCACGAGCTCCGCAAACTCGCGAAGCACGCGGATCGGGATCTCGTTGCCGTCCGCCACCCGACGAAGCAGTGCCGCCGCTGCGCGGCGAACGTCAGAGAGTGCTACAACGCCCTGTTCGTTGCGGTCACCGTGACCGAAATGAGTCCATTGGGGACTCTCGTTGACGTCTCCCGACGGTGGGCACTGTCGAGTTTCGCTTAGAGAAGGCGCGGTATTCGGGTTCTGGTCTTGCAACCTAAATCCAGCGCGTCTGCCAATTCCGCCACCCTCGCGTGGGTTGGGAAAGCCGTGGTAGCGCCTTTTCGGCCGGGATCAATGGCAAGGAGCTACACTCGGCGGACATGCGGGAAGAACGATTTGCAGGCATCACGGTTCGGTTGACCGGTGGGGAGGATCGCCAAGGCCGTGGCGACGGACCTCTGGTTGTTTTGATGCATGGCTTCGGTGCGCCGGGGACTGACTTGGTGGGCCTATGGCGGGTTCTCGACGTGCCACACGATGTGCGCTTCGCGTTTCCAGAGGCGCCGCAAGAGATCCCTGGGATGTTTGGTGCGCGGGCGTGGTGGATGCTCGATCTCGCGCGCGCTGAGCAGGCGATGGCAGAGGGTCCCAGGAGTTATGCGACCGAGATCCCACCGGGCATGGAGGAGGCGACCGATCGAGTCGTGCAGATGATCGAAGCGATGCAGGAGGAGCTTGGCGTGAAGAGTGAGCGCCTGATCGTGGGCGGTTTCTCCCAGGGTTCGATGGCGGCGTGCAACGCGGTGTTCACCAGGAGCGTGATCCCCGCGGGATTGGTGGTCCTTTCGGGCACGCCCGTGAATCTCGCAGCCTGGAAAACCGGGATGGCATCGAAGTGCGGGGTCCCGGTATTCCAAAGCCACGGTCGGCACGACGCGCTCCTTTCGTTTCAAGCTGCTGAACAGCTTCGTGACGAGATGCGCAAAGCCGGCCTGTCGACCGAGTGGGCCCCTTTTCGAGGCGGTCACGAGATCCCAATGCCGGTGCTCGAAGGGCTGAGCCGGTTCTTGTCGACGAATACCTACTGATTCTTCTGACCCTCGAGTGCCGCGACTTCAGCTTCGCGCCCGCGGACGACTCGTTTTCCCACGAGGGGACCGCGGTACTCGGTGACGATGGTGCATTGGCCCTCGTGGCCGTCGCGTTCGAAGTAGATCACCACCCAATCGCGAACGCGGCTTAGCTCGTGGGCTCGGTCGGTGTTGGAAAACAACGCGGTGAAATGCCAGCCATCTTCGTAGCTATGGAGGATCGGTAGCCAGGCGGCGCCGTCCGGGTTGTTACGCTGGGGAGCGATTCGGGGGAGCTCGTCCGCTTCGACCTTCTCTCGGTATTGCCGATCGACCTCGAGCAGGAGGCCGACATCCGGTCTTGCTTCGGCGGTTTCGGGCGCGCTGACTCGGGCGCCGGCCTGTTGGAGCTCCTCGAACCTACGGGCCCTACCGCGCGAGGATCGCGCGAGCATCGTTGCGAGGATGTCGCGTATGGCTTCGAGGCGGCGGGGGCCAAAACCGGCTACCCCGTCGAGCCGACCATCGTGCGCCGCCACCTCCAGCGCCTCGAGGGTATCGATGTCGAGCTCGCGATGAATCCGCTCGGCGAGCTCCTCCCCGATCCCTGGAACTGTCTTGAACAGTTCGACCGAGGACAACGTGCCCTCCAGGCGCTCGAGCATACGAAGCCGGCCAGTGTGTGCGATTTCGTCGATCGACGCGGACAGGCTCGAGCCTATCTGTGGCAGCGCATCGAGGCCTTCGCGTCCTTCGGTTAGCGCCAGATCCTGAATGCTCGTCGTATGGTCGCGAACTACCGCGGCCCCGGCGCGATACGCGTCGATCCGATAGATGTTCGCGTGTTGCGACTCGAGGCGGTCGGCAACCTGTTCGAGGATGTCGGCAATCTGTTCGTTGGTGACCGTTGGCGGTCGAGCGTCCACGCCCGCATCAAGCCAGCAGATCGAGGCAGGCGCAAGAGCTCGCAGCCCTCTGGCGCTGACCCCCCATTTCGGTCAAACCTTCGACCTCGACCCATGCTCAGAGACTTGGACTCACGAACCGCGGCCTTCTTCGACCTCGACCGCACGCTGCTCGACATGAACAGCTCGACGTTGTGGGCAAAGCACGAGCTTCGCGGTGGGAGCATTTCGCTTCGGCAGTTTGGCCGGGTCCTCGTCTGGAACGCGCTCTACCACCTGTCGCTCATCGACATCGAGACGGCGTTTCAGGAAGCCGTGGGTCACTATCGCGGACGCTTCTATCAGGACTTGGAAGCCGAGACGCGCGACTGGTTTGCCCGGGACGTTGCACACCATCTTCGTCCCGGCGCCGATCGCGCGCTTCAGGAACATCGGGAACGAGGCCATCAGCTCGTCCTTCTGACGAGCGCATCGGCGTTTGCCGCCCGCGCGGCGCGGGACACCTGGAAGCTCGATGACTTCCTGTCGAACGACTTCCCGACCGATGATGAAGACAAGCTGATCGGGACTTTTGCCCGCCCGCTTTGCTACGGCCCGGGCAAGGTGGAACGGGCTCGGCTGTGGGCGTCGGAGCGTGGGGTCGAGCTCGGGAACTGCTACTTCTACAGCGACTCCTACACCGATGCGCCGATGCTGAGAGCGGTGGGCCATCCGCGCGTGGTTAGTCCAGATCCCAGGCTCGGCCGGGCCGCCCGGCAAGGAGGCTGGCCCATCCTGCAATGGTGAGCGCGACCGAAGTCGTACTGATATCCCACAACCGCCGTCAATGCCTGTTCAGGAGCCCCTGTAGGCGGGACAGGATTGGGTACGGGTGTTCTTTCGCGAGGTCGTCTAGGGCGCTCTGCATCACCGAGAGGATCTCCTGGTAACACTGCTCGAGCACCTCGGGGTTCTCGGCGTCCTCCGGACCAAAGTGGCTCCAGTCCATCGGCTCACAAACCTGCATCGTGACCTTGGCTGGAATCGGAATCGAGGGAACGGGGCCGAGCACCACGCCCCAGGGAATCGTGAACACGAGGGGCATGCTGTAGGTTCGGAATTTGTGCAGACCGAGAGCCTTCGCGATGCGGCGTCCGCGTGTGAGTACGATGCTCGACTCGTGACCCCCGTGGCCGACGACGGGAATCACGGGGACGCCCTTTCGAAGAGCAAGCTTGATGAAACCCTTGTTGCCAGCCAGCTCGATGCGGTTTCGCTCGGTCCATGGCCGTGCGATATCTTCGAGGCCTCCCGGGTAGACGAGCACGGCGGCCCCGCGATCAAGCGCGGCATCGGCGTTGCGGTGGTTGGCCGGTACTTGGGCGAGGCGCCGGAAAAAATCGCCGATGCGCGGGACCGCGAAGATCACGTCGAAGCTCAAGACCGCCAACGGGTTCTCGACGCCGTTCTTGCGGTACCAAGCCGCCATCAGTGCGGGGGTGTCTGGATCGGAATTGGGCCCGGAGTGATTGCCGACTAGCAGGGCCGGGCCCGAGTCCGGAAAACGCTCCACTCCGCGCACTTCTGAGTCGAAGTACCGGCCGTAGATTTCCATGAGCGGCACGACTTGGGAGAGGAACTCCGGGTCGTGCTCGAACTCTACCGCTTCGTTCGCCTCTTCCATCGCTTACGCGGTAGCACGCCGCGGTCTTGGAAGCCTTCCAACGACTCGCGAAACGCTCGCGCCCGACGGTTCTGAACGATGTGCCCGCCGGGGAACTTCACCAGCTCGGTGCCGAAGTGGTCGGCGAGACGAGCACCATGTTTCACCGTAGCGAGCCGATCGAACTCTCCTGAAATGATCGAGACGCGCTTCGGTTCGACCGTGGGCATGCGGCAGACCGGCGTGATGGGAACCAGCTGTTCGCGGTAGCCTTCGTAGAGCGTCCTCTGAATGTCGCCGGAGCCCGGGACCAAGTCGTTGTCGTTCATGACGTCTGGGACGCTTGCGATCGGAATGTACGACAGCACGAAGTCGACGTCCGACGTGACAGTTGCGAGCAGCGATGCGGTGTAGCCGCCGAGGCTCATGCCAACGACGCCCACGTGGCTCGCTCCGGCGTCGCGCATCGCGCGAATCGCAATCTGTAAATCCCAGATCGCCTGCCTGAACCCTTCGATGGTGAACGCGGTGTCCTGCTGCGGCCACTCTGGCGGAAACGCGTGCCCGCGTGGGCCGTGGAAGGGGAGGGCAAACAACGAGACGCCGATCCCTTGGCGATTGAACTCCCGAATCGGCCAGGCGACCCGTTCCATGAGGTGGTGACCGGACGAAAAGCCGTTGACGAGAATCGCCATGGGCTTGCCCTTGATCCGCAGGTTCAACGTCCGGAGCAGCGCGGTCTGATTGTCCCGATGGCTGCGATATTCGTGCTCGATATCCTTGAAGATCAGCGGGTGCACGCTCTGCCAGCTCCACTCGGCAAAGCCGACACGGTGCGGCGCCAGCCAGCGCTTTTTGACGTCGATTCGTCCCGGCGCGGGGAATAGACCGCCGGGGCTGCTGCGGTACGCCCGATAGTCGTCGCTCGAAGCAAACGCGGTCAGGTCATGCACGAGCTCGGAAGGCTCCTTCAGGTCTGACGGCTGGAGCTTGCCGATCTGAGAGACAAGGAAGCCGTCGGCCTTGTATGCGAGCTTCTGAACCAATCCGTGCGGTTTCGCGATTGTAGCGAGTTGTCCGCGGCCACTTTTGATCGAGATACCGCTAGCCCTGCTGACGTTAGGGGTATCCCAGGCTTGTTGAAGTTCTCGTGCCACGATGGTCTAGGCGTATATCGGAACCGGGCGTTCAGTGCAATTGTTGACGCCATTGGTCGAGTAACTTCGGGCGCAAAATTTGCGCCCAGCGTGCGTAGCCCCTTTTGTTCAAATGTACGCGATCGAACCCAAACAACGATCGATCCGGATCTCCGTCGGGTGTTCGGAGTGCTGCGTTGCCGTCGACGGCCGCCAACCACGGCTTTGTTTCAGCCGTTTCACGCACGTATTCGTTGACCGCTGCGATCTGCACTGCGCGACGCGCATTGAGGGGCGACGGAAACGTCGCCAAGACGACGATGACGGCGTCGGGCAGGCGATCGTGCAAACGGGTCAAGAGAGTATCGTAGAGTCGCTGCATCTCCTCGACGCTCTTCGGCTGGTTTCCGCCGAAGTCGAGCAGATCATTGCTGCCGATGTAAAGCACCACCATCGCCGGATCGTGGGCCGTGATGAGACGATCCATGTAGTGGATGACGTCATTGACTTTCGCGCCGCCAAAACCGCGTTGAACCGCTGGTAGCGGGGCCATGTCTCGCGCGAGAGCTCCCCAGAGCCGAATGGTCGAGCTTCCCGCGAAGACCACGGCGCCCTTGGGCGCCGGTCGCTTGTGTTCCGTCTTCTCAAACGCCCGGATCTGTTTCTCCCAAACGAGCGGGTCCTCGCTGATCGTCCGGCGAATCTCGTCCCAAATCTTCCAGCCTACGATGGCGGGTCCGAGGACCGGTACAGCGAGAATGGGAATCCAGATCCACATGACGAGAGGGTGAATCAGCGCCAGCGTCAGTGCCAGCGCCAGTGAGCGGGATGGTATAGTTTCGCACGATGCGAGCCATGCTCCTAGACGCTCCCGCGCCCATCGAGACGCATCCCCTGCGACTGGCTGATGTTCCCATCCCCAAGCCAGCCGCAGATGAAGTCCTGATCAAGGTTCACGCTTGCGGGGTCTGCCGCACCGACCTGCACGTCGTCGAGGGCGATCTCGACGTGCGGCGCTCGCCGATCATTCCCGGTCATCAGGTCGTCGGCACGCTCGAAGCCGTTGGCGCGAACGTAGCGGACCGTCGGCTTGGCGAGCGGGTAGGAGTCGCTTGGCTCCATCGCACCTGCGGGTGCTGCTCGTTCTGTACGAGCCGCCGCGAGAACCTCTGCGACTCTCCGGACTTCACCGGGTGGACCGTCCATGGGGGCTTTGCAGAGTACATCGTTGCACCGGCGAGCTTCACCTACCCACTCCACGAGGGCTTTTCTGACCTCCAGGCCGCGCCGCTCCTTTGTGCCGGCATCATTGGATACCGCTGCCTAGCCAAGACCGGGTTGGACAATTGGTTGGGCGCGCGCCTCGGCCTCTACGGGTTTGGCGCAGCCGGTCACGTGGCGATTCAAATCGCCCGCGCTCGCGGCGCCGAGGTGTATGTCTGCACGCGCGATCGCGCAAAACATCAGGCGCTCGCCGAAGAGCTCGGCGCCATCTGGACTGGCGGCACCACTGAAAGGCCTCCCGTCTCACTCGACGCCGGCATCATCTTTGCCCCCGCCGGCGAGATCGTACCCGCCGCGCTCTCCCACCTCGACAAGGGCGGCACGCTCGTCCTCGGTGGCATCCACATGAGCCCGATCCCGCAGTTTGCGTACGAGCTCCTCTATCGCGAGCGCTCCGTGTGCAGCGTTGCCAACAACACCCGCGAGGACGGTCACGCCTTCCTCAAGGAGGCCGCGGAGGTTCCGGTGCGCACGCACACCGAGACCTTCCCGCTCGAGGACGCCAACGAAGCACTCGAACGCTTGAAGCATGACGGAATTCGAGGCGCCGCGGTGTTAACGCTTTAACGAGAAACGCCGCGCTCCGAAGAACGCGGCGTCTTTACGTCGACGGGAAATCGCGTTACTCGGCGACCTCTGCCATCAAGCGAGCGATGGTGTAGGGGTCGATGTTCGCGCAGGGGCGGCGATCCTCGAGATAGCCCTTACCTTCGAGGTCCGTTGCCATCGGGATGCGGATGGAAGCGCCACGGTCGGACACGCCCCAGCTGTAGTCTCTGAAGGAAGCGGTTTCGTGTGCTCCGGTGAGACGCTCCTCGAGGCCAGCGCCGTAGTGCTTCAGGTGCAGCGCGATGCGCTCGGGCTGACCGAGCTTCTCGCAGTACTCGTGAATGAGCTTCAAGCCGCCGTCTTCACGCATCGCCTTCGTGCTGAAGTTGGTGTGGCAGCCCGCCCCGTTCCAGTCGCCCTTGGCGGGCTTGGCGTCATAGGAGATGTCCACGCCATACGTCTCGGCGATGCGGCCGAGGAGATAGCGGGCCATATACATGTGGTCTCCAACCTCGGTGATGCCCGCGGGTCCGATCTGGAACTCCCACTGGCCGGGCATGACCTCGGCGTTGATGCCCGACATCTTCAGGCCGGCTTTGATGCATGCATCCATGTGCTCTTCGACGATCTCGCGGCCGAACACGTACTCGGCGCCGACGCCACAGTAGTACGGACCCTGCGGGCCGGGGTAACCACCCTCGGGGAACCCGAGCGGGTAGCCGTCCTTCATCATCGTGTACTCCTGCTCCATGCCGTACCAGCAATCGAGCGAGGACTTGGTACGCTCGTCGATTTCGGTGGCCGCGCGGCGGGTGTTGGTCGGGTGTGGCGTTCCGCCATGCGTGACGACCTCGCAAAGGACGAGCAGGTTGTCGCCGCCGCGGAGAGGATCTCGACACGCGAAGACAGGGAACAACTGGCAATCGGAATCGTCGCCGGTTGCCTGGTTCGTGCTGGAACCATCGAAGCCCCAGTGCGGCAGTGCGGACACCCCGGTGATTGCGCCGAGCACCTTCTCGATGATGTTCGCCTCGAGCATTTTGGTCTTCGAGCGAAGAAGCGGCGTCGGCTCGGTGCCGTCGATCCAGATGTATTCTGCCTTGATGATGCTCATCGTTACTACTCCTACAGATGTTCTCGTCGCCGGGGCACCAGCGAACGGAGTCGGGGGTGTACCACGGGGTTGGACCCTCGGTCGGTGATTCACCGTGCCGAAGAGCGCGTTGCGGGGATCTGTGGCTCGCCAGTGTTTCCAGCAGGTTTCCGAGCCCTTTCCTCCATGAAAAAACGCGCCTGACACCCCTCCGATCTGGCGCTAAGACCCGGTCCCAAATCGAACCTGGGTCGTTTTTTGGCTATTGTGCGGCTCTGGGGGAGGATGAGATTGAGGGGATGAGGCTGAATTCTTCCAAATAGCTGAAACTAATAGTGAATTATCCCGGGCACGAAGTGGGGCACGGTTTGCTGGGGATACAGAGTTAGTGTACAATGTTGACATAGTTGGCTTTTTCTGACGGGGAGTTCGTAATGCGTAGTTTGCTTTCGATTGTATTCGTGGGCCTGGCTGGCCTGGCGCTTGCCGCCTGCAGCGACGGTGACTCCGACGGAGTCCGGTCTGGCGGTGGTGGCACCGGTGGCGCGGTGTTGGATTGTGCGACGCTGATCAATCCCCCGGCTGACTGCGACAAGTCCTGCGCCGACGATTCGGAGTGCACGGCGAGCTACTGTGAGAACAACACCACGTGTGTGGCGCATTGCACGGCCAACGAGGGATGCAGCGAAGACGCGACCTGCAACGTGAGCGGCCGCTGCATTCCCAACATGGGCACCGGCGGCACCGGCAACACTGG
>CALJYC010000307.1 GCA_937984275.1 uncultured bacterium
TCTGTTGACGATCGGCCGCGATATCGACGAAGAAACTCAGCGAGACAATGGAGCGATCCTTCAAATCTTCGACGTCTCGGATCCAGTGACTCCGATGCTCGCACACAAGGAGTTGGTCGGCGCCGGCCAGTCGGAGGCGAGCTACAACCCCAAGGCGTTCAACTTCTACGCCGACAAGGGTCTGCTCGCGTTTCCGTTCGTCTCCTATGCGAGTGAGTTTTCGAGCACGCTGGAGCTTTGGGAGGTTAGCGCCGAAATCGGATTCAATCGCCGTGGCGCGGTCGATCATTCCGACCTCGTTCTCGACGATTGCGGCGGAGTCCCTTACGCGGTGGACGAGTTCTACTACTACTGCGGCTACTACCCCCAGATCACGCGCGGCGTGTTCATCGACGCGTTCATCTACTCGATCAGCCACGGTGGCGTGAAGGTCCACGACGTGAGCGACTTGAGCGCGCCGGTGGTAACGGCGAGGTACTAGCAGCAACGGCGTCAGCTGGCCGCTTCGATCTCCGCGCGGAGTTGTTCCAACTTCTCGTTAGACTCGGCCCATTCTCCGAAGGCCTGGTCTAGCTCCGTCTGCGCTTCCTGTACCTCGCGTAGCAGAGTGTCTCGGCGCTCTGCGTCGTCGTAGACCTCGGGCTTGCTCAGCTCGTCGTTGTGGTCGGCGATCGTCCGCTCGAGTTGCGTGATGGTCCGCTCGAGCGTGCCGACGCGCTTCTCGAGCGGTTTCACACCCTGATTTTGCTTGGCCCGGAGCTCGGCTTCTTTTCGACGTTGTTCCTTTCGGGCTTGGCGGCTCCGTTTCCGGGCGACCGGTTTGATCGCGGTGTCTGTGGCGGGGGCGATGTCGCGCTGTTGACAGGACCAGAGGTAGTCGTCGAGGGTGCCGGCGTAGCTCTCGACACCGCCGTCGTGTACCACCCAGAGCTTGGTCGCGAGCCTGCGGATGAAGGCTCGGTTGTGGCTGACGAAGAGGAGGGTGCCGTCGTACGTAGCGAGCGCATCGGTGAGTGCCTCGGTGGTCTGAAGGTCGAGGTGGTTGGTCGGCTCGTCCATCAGCAATACGTTGCCCGGGCGGACCAGGATCTTGGCGAGGGCGACCCGCGCCCGCTCGCCGCCGGACAGCACCGACACGAGCTTGTCGACCGCGCGATCGCCGAAGAGCAGGGCTCCGAGCACAGCACGTACGCGTTGGACGCTCGTGCCGTCGCTTGCATATGCTACTTCTTGTAGGACGGTTCGGTCGAGGTTGAGTGCCTCGGCATGATGCTGCGCAAAGTATCGAACATTCGACTGCCCCGGTAGATGGATGCGCCCACCCGACGCCTCGATTTCTCCGGCTAGGATCTTCAGCAGCGTGGTCTTCCCGGCACCGTTGGGGCCGACGATTGCGATGCGGTCACCGCGCTCCACCGAGAGTGACACCCGGTCGAGTACCACGTGCTCGCCGAACGACTTGCAGAGGTCATCGACACGCATCGGAGTCCGCGCGCCGCGATCGGTTGCAGGAAACGAGAAGCGCACTTCGCGGGCTGACCGATGGAGCTCCACCGAGCCCATTTTCTCTAGCTTGCGCACCCGGCTCTGCACTTGGGCGGCCTTGCTCGCCTTGGCGCGAAAGCGGCGGACGAACTGTTCGAGGTGCTCCTTCTCCCGTTCGAGGTTCTTTGCCGTATTCTCGAGAAGCTCACGCTCCTCCTCTCGCTGCGCGAGATATCGCTCATAGTTGCCGCGGAATGTGCGGACGCCTTCCGGCTCGAAGCTGATGACGCGGTTGACCTGTTCGTTGAGGAACTCCCTGTCATGCGAGACCAGAAAGAGCGCCTGGTCGTAGTTGCTCAGGAACTTCGAGAACCAGGCCACCGAGGGCATGTCCAGGTGGTTGGTTGGCTCGTCGAGGAGCAGCAGGGCGGGCTTCTGAAACAACAGAGAGGCCAACACTGCCCGCATTTTCCAGCCTCCGCTGAGCTCCGCGAGGGGGCGTTGATGATCGCTTTGTGTGAATCCGAGCCCGTGCAGGATCCCTTTGGCTTCGTGCTCCGAAAACCGTGCGTCGAGCGCGGCGATTCGCTCGTGAAGCTCCGCGACTTCGCTCGCCACAGACACCAGCTCTTCCTCGTGGCCAGTGCTCGAGTGCTCGAGCTCCGCGAGCCGAGCCTCGTGCCGCTCGAGCTGCTCACGAAGCTCCGGTCGGCCCGGGACGCTGTCGTACACGAAGGGCAGGACTCTCTCATTCGGGAACGACGCGATCTCCTGAGGCAGAAAGCCGACGTGAACACCGGGCACCAGTTTCACTACTCCGCCGTCGGGCTCTATGCTGCCTGCGAGCAACCGGAATAGGCTCGACTTGCCCGAGCCGTTCGGCCCCACCAGTCCAATGTGATCGCCCTGGTGCACCTGGAACGAGAGCCCTTCAAAGAGCGTCTCCCCCCCAAGCGCCAGCGAAACGTCGTTGACCGAAGCAATCGTGCTCAAACTAGCTCCGACCGGATCTTGATTTCGTTCAACAAGGTTCGGTGCACCGGGCACCGCGCGGCGATGGCGAGAAGTCGTTCGCGTTGTTCCTCGCTGAGGTTGCCCTCGAGTTCGAGCTTCTTGTCGATCACGTCGATCATCCCCGTGTCCTTGTCGCAGTCCTCGCAGTCCTGGGCGTGAACGCGATCGTGGCGAAGGGTGACTCGTACCGCTTCGAGGGGCCACTCTTTCCTACCGGCGTACATCTTGAGGGTCATGGAGGTGCACGCGCCGAGCCCCGCCAGCAGTAGTTCGTATGGATTGGGCGCTAGATTCGTCCCGCCTTTGTCGAGGGGCTCGTCTGCGGAGAATGTGAGATTGCGAGCCTGAATCCGCTGCAAAAAGCTGGTCGTCTTCCCCTCGACCACGACCTCACCCTCCGGCGTCTCCTCGGGGATCTCTTCGGCAGGTTGCTCAGGTAGGTAGCGGCTCGCCCAGGCCGCTAGAACGTCGGCGACGTACCTCGAGTCACTCCGCCTGCCCAACAGGTGATCGGCACCGTCCAGCGAGATGAAGCTCTTGGGGTGTCGCGCCGCCTCGTAGATCATTCGGGCATTGTCGATCCCGACGACGTTGTCTTGCGGGGAGTGAAAGACGACAAGGGCTTTCTTCATGCTGCCGATTCGTTCCGCGTTGCAGTGCTTCTGAAGGTCTTCGACAAAACTCTTGCGAATCGTGAACCGTCGCCCGCCGAGGTCGACGTCAGCCTGCCCGTTCGCTTCGATTTCTTCGAGTGATGCATCGAACAAGCGCGCCACATGTGCTGGCTCGAATGGCGCACCGATCGTTGCCACGCCGACCGCTTCCGAAATCTGTCCCGCTGCTGCGAGGACCGCTGAACCCCCGAGGCTGTGGCCTATGAGGAGCGCAGGCGCGCCGTACGCGTCCCGCAGTGCATCCGTGGCCGCAACGATATCGCTCACATTGTGCGAGAAGGTGGTCCCATCGAACTCACCCTCGCTCTCGCCGAGCCCCGTAAAGTCGAACCGCAGCGTCGCGATCCCCTTCTCCGCGAGCGCCGAGCTGATGTAAGTCGCAGCCCGACTGTCTTTCGAGCACGTGAAGCAATGAGCAAACACAGCGCAAGCGATCGGCTCGACCGCTGGCAGGTGAATCCGAGCCGACAACACCTGCCCGTCACTCCCCGCGAATTCAAATCGTTGAACGTCCGTCGTCATGAAGCCTCCCAAGAGCCCCAAATGTACAACGGCAGCCGCACGGCGTTAGCCGGCTCCTCCCCGGTGACGAGGGGGCCCGACCTCATGTCCTCCGGATGCCTTCGGCGGCAGTTTGTCCCGCCCCACCGCCCCCGCACTATCGCCCGGTCGGGCTTACAGCCCGGCAGTTTGTCCCGCCCCACCGCCCCCGCACTATCGCCCGGTCGGGCTTGCAGCCCGGCGGTTTGTCCCGCCCCACCGCCCCCGCACTATCGCCTACCCCTTTTCTATTCGGCGGCTTCTAGGTAGTGGGTTTGTTCGGGGGTGTCGTAGCCGAACTCTTCGAAGACATCGCGGAGCTCTTCGGAGACCTCTTCGCGGGTGATGCCGAAGAAATCTAGTCCGAAGTCTCGGGGGCTTTCGTATTCGTGGTGGGCGATCATGGCTTCGTCGAGCTTGGCTTCGAAGGCCTCGCTGACGGGCATGCCGAGACGGCCATAGAGGCCGAGGATGGCCTTCTTCGGGTCTCGAATCAGATCCTCGTAACGAAGCACGATGAACTGGTCCTCCGGGATCTCCTTGCGGCACTCGAGGGCGTATCGGTAGTAGTCATACCCGAGGCGCTTGAGCGCTTGGATCTCTTCGCCGTCAGGGCGGATGCTCGGGGAGTGCGCCTTCCAGGCCTGGTAGAACATATTCAGGAACGACGGCAGGCTGTCGTGCGGGTTGCGCACGAGGTACACGAACGCCGCGTCCGGGAACTTCTCGTGGACCGAACGGACGCGCGTCGAGAAGAACACATTCTTGTTCAAGAAGCGCTTGCCGTCGGCCTCGAACACATGGCGTTTGATCGTGTTCTCGTAGGAGTCCATGAACGCGCGCCGTTCCTCGGGTGGCTGGCGGTCGATCCACGTCTGGCTCGGCAAGTCGTCCATGAAGGGAAAGAGCAAGCCGGTCGTCGGTGATTCGAGGCTCCAAAGGAGACTGCACACATCTTCCTCGGGCTGATCCAGGCTGATGTGGTGGACGTCCTGCCAACGGCTCTCGAGCGGGCCGTTGAAGAAGTCGTATGCGCGGTTGAGCGCCGAGCCGACGCTGGTCTGAGCGAGCTCCATCAAGCGCTTGAAGGTCTTCGTTGCGGTGACGGCCGGGAAAATCGTCTGGTAGAGCTTCACCGTGGTGAAGACCTCGTCGTCCATACCGATGAGCCGGTGGGTGAGGGTGGTGCCGCTCCGAGGATTGGCGAAGACAAAGACCGGGCGCTCCACCTTCTGGTCGCGGTACTCGGGATACATCACCTCGTCGAGCGCGCGGAATGTGGCCGCCGTCTGGCGGAGGCCGATGAAGATCGGGGCAATCCAAGCGGTGGTGACGAGCCGTCCGACGGTCGGCTTCTTGAAGAGGACGTTTCCGATTTCTCGGAGGCCCCGTTTGTTGATGTACATGCTCGTCCCCTCGTGGGTGGGTCTCTGACTTACCCTGGCCCAGTGTAGGGTCGATCAACGCAATTGCTGGAAAAACCGGGCGAACGGTGCCCCGGTCGAGTTGAACGGTCTCGGCTCCGTAGTGAGTGGGGGCCCTATTCGTCCGTGACGCAACCTTCGGACGCGGATTTCACATTTTTGATGTACTTGTAAAGTGTGCCGCGTTTTGCCTTGAGCTCGGGCGCTTTCCACGCGGCCCGCCGTTTCGCCATCTCGGTCTCGTCCACCTCGACATCGATGCTTCGTTTCTCGGCATCGATGGCAATGATGTCGCCGTCGCACACCAAGGCGATGGGGCCGCCCTCCTGTGCCTCCGGGGTGATGTGCCCAATGATGAAGCCATGCGACCCACCCGAGAAACGGCCGTCGGTGATGAGGGCGACGTCCTGTCCGAGACCGGCACCCATGATGACTGATGTCGGCGAGAGCATTTCGGGCATGCCGGGCCCGCCCTTGGGTCCTTCATAGCGAATGACGACGACGTTCCCCTTGCTGATCTCGCCGCGCTCCATCGCCGCTAGCATGTCCTCTTCGCAGTCGAACACCTTGGCGGGGCCTTTGAAGTGAAACCCTTCCTTGCCAGTGATCTTGGCAACCGAGCCATCGGGCGCGAGGCTGCCGCGAAGAATCGTCAGGTGCCCCGTCTTTTTGATCGGCGCATCCCAAGGATGGATGACGTCTTGCCCGTCGGTGAGGTCCGGAAGATCCGCGAGGTTCTCCGCGAGCGTCTTGCCAGTTACGGTGAGGCAGTCTCCATGAAGCGCTCCGTGCGCCAGTAGATACCGAAGCACCGCCGGCGTCCCACCGACCTCGTGCAAGTCTTCCATCACGTACTGCCCACTCGGCTTGAGGTCCGCGAGAAACGGCACTCGATCGCTAACGGTTTGGAAGTCGTCGATCGTCAAAGGAACATCCACCGCCCGAGCCATCGCGACCAGGTGCAACACCGCGTTGGTGGAACCGCCGAGAGCCATGATCGTCACCATGGCGTTTTCAAACGCCTCGCGGGTCATGATGTCGCGGGGCTTGATGTCCTTTTCGAGCAGCAGCTTGATCGCGTCCCCTGCGCGCAGGCATTCCTCGTGCTTTGCAGGGTCTTCCGCCGGTGTAGACGAGCTGTACGGTAGGGACATGCCCATCGCCTCGATCGCGGAGGCCATCGTGTTTGCAGTGTACATTCCGCCGCACGCACCCGCGCCGGGGCACGCGTGCTCGATGATGTCGAGACGCTTGTTCTCGTCGATCGAGTTTCCGAGTAGCTCGCCATAGGACTGGAACGCCGACACGATATCCAGCTTCTCACCTTCACTTCCGTGCCCGGCACGAATCGTTCCGCCGTAGATCATCAGCGCGGGTCGATTGAGCCGGCCGATCGCGATCATGCAGCCCGGCATGTTCTTATCGCATCCGGGGATCGAGATGTTGGCGTCGTACCACTGCGCGGCCATGACGGTTTCGATCGAATCGGCGATTAAGTCTCGCGACTGAAGCGAGTAGCTCATGCCGTCGGTGCCCATCGAGATTCCGTCCGACACGCCGATGGTGTTGAACCGCATGCCGACCAGACCTGCGTCGACCACCCCGCGCTTCACGACGGCGGCGAGGTCGTTGAGGTGCATGTTGCAGCTGTTGCCCTCGTACCAAACCGCCGAGATGCCGACTTCGGGTTTGTCCAGATCCGCACGCGTGAGACCGGTCGCATGCAACATCGCTTGCGAGGCGCCCTGCGACGGGGGTTGGGTGATTCGACTGCTGTACTTGTTGAGTTTTCTGCTCATGGGGGCTGCGGAGTCTAGCACCCAGAATCGCCGACCCTGTCACATCGGCCGTTGGCTTGACGGCCTTCAGCCTCGGTCCTACGTCTGTTCAAGAAAATTTGAACAAACTGAGCTATTCGAGTGTCCACCGCCGCCGCGAAACAACAAGACCCTAATGATTCTCAGCCCTTGTGGCGCGAGGCCGAGCTGCGAGCGGCCGACGCGATGGGCCGGCTGATGGAGTTCTGGGGCTTTCGACGTCACATGGGTCGTCTCTGGACGATCCTCTACCTCTCCCCCGAGCCGATGACGACCACGGAGCTCTCGGAAACCCTGCAACTGAGCAGCAGTGCAGTGAGCCTGTCCCTCGGGGAGCTGGTGCATTGGGGCGCGGTCCGTAAGACCTGGCGCCCGGGCGAGCGAAAGGACTTTTACCAAGCGGAAAGCAGTGTTTGGAAGCTCCTTCGCCGTGTCTACGAGCGGCGCGAGCTCAACCTCATTCGTGAGGCTATCGATGCGTTCGGTGACGCGCAGCGGCATCTCGATGAAACCCGGAGCCAGCTAGGCAGGGAGGATCGGCGGCGCGTCGACTACATGCACAAGCGACTTTCGCGCCTGAGTGCGCTATCAAAGGCCGGCGAACGGCTGGTCCGGCTGGTCGTCGCAGGCCGCATGATCAACCCGGCGGATCTGCAATCTGCGGAAGAAGAAGATTGATGCACCAGGGGAGACTCAACGGAGACCCGCGATGTCGTTGATTGCGGCAGTGCGATCGGATTCGTCGTCCGACGTGCTCACGAGCCTGCGGGCCGTGTGCGATTCGCAGGGGCTCGGAGACCTTTCCGCACACTTGGCCGACCTCGCCGAGTTGGTGAAGTGGGACATGGCAGAGCTCGAGGAGCGCATCCAGAGCGTCCCCGCCGGCGAGAGCGTGGTTCACAAGAGCGCGCACCATTTGCTCGAGATTGCGGGGAAGCGCCTCCGGCCGATGTGTGTCGCCTTGGCCTCGCGGCTCGGCGACGGCCTCGACGACAGGACCCGGGAGTTCGGCGTGGCGGTCGAGCTCGTGCATTGCGCAACGCTGCTGCACGACGACGTCGTCGATGCCGGCGATCAGCGACGTGGCGTGCCTGCCGCGCGCACTCTCTACGGAAACGCCGCTTCGATTTTCGCCGGCGACTGGCTGTTGGTGGATGCCCTCCGCCGAGTCCGTGCCGCCGAAATGCCGGATGTCTTGGTCCGGTTGCTCGACATCATCGATGAGATGATCTTCGCCGAGGCGATCCAGCTCGAGAATCGTGGCCGCGTCGACGCGCGCATGCGGACCTACATGCAGGTCGTCGAGGGCAAGACCGCCGCACTGTTCCGTTGGGCGATGTTTGCTGGCGCTCGTGCGGGCGGCCTCGACGCGGGGGCGTGCAATGCGCTCGAAGAGTACGGGCTCCACCTCGGAGTCGCGTTTCAGCTGATCGATGACCACCTCGATTACGCCGGCGACGGCTCGACCATCGGAAAGTCGCCATTCACGGACCTGCGCGAAGGCAAGATGACTCATCCCGTAATCGTCGCCCTCGAGCGTGACCCCTCGCTCCGATCGATTGTCGAAGAGTTGGTCGCGAGTCCGGCGAACGAGATTCCGCAACAAGCGAAGTCGCGCTTGCTGTCTGCCCTCGACCACACGGGCGCGCTCGAGTCCACGCGCGAGCTCGCGATTCGCAAGGCGGACGCGGCCTGCGCGGCATTGGGTGGTCTGTCCGAGAGCCGCGCGCGCGATGCACTGATTACGGTGGCCCGTGCCACCGTTCACCGGGAGTCCTAGCGAGTAACGAAGAAAGATGCATTGATGTCCAAGCAACCACCATCCGTGACTAGCCGGATCCCGGGGTTCTACCGCGAGCACGTCGAAGAGCGGCTTCGAACCATGCTCGAGACCGGCCTGCTTTCCGAAGACTCGGTTCGTCATTTGCAAGACGGCGGGCGTCTCACGCTCGAGGTCGCTGATCGCATGAGCGAAAACGTCATTGGGGTGCATGGCTTGCCCCTTGCGATTGCCCTCAACTTCCGCGTGAACAACAACGATGTGCTGGTGCCGATGGCCGTCGAAGAACCTTCCGTCGTAGCGGCCGCCTCGAACGCGGCGCGTCAGGTGCGGATGACCGGCGGATTTTTCGGTGAGGCCACTCCTCCGATCATGACCACGCAGGTTCAATTTGATGACGTGCCCAATCCGTACGAAGCCAAGGCGCGCGTCGAGGCTGAACGGGATCTGATTTACCAGATCGCCGACGAGGCCATTCCAGGCATGGTGTCCCGCGGCGGTGGTTGCCGCGACCTCGACGTGCGTGTGCTTGATGCGGAGCACGGCGTGTTGGTCGTACACCTCTACGTCGACGTGGGTGATGCGATGGGCGCCAACGTCGTCGATGCGGTTGCCGAAGCGGTCGCCCCGCGAATCCGCGAGCTCACCGGTGGCACGGTTGGCCTGCGGATCCTCAGCAACCTGCCATTGCGCCGTCGGGTGCAGGTGTGCTGCGACGTCAGCGTCGACGCCCTAGGTGGCCCGGATCTGGCGGATGGCATCGTCAAAGCCAGCCGTTTTGCCGAGCTCGATCCCTTCCGCGCCGTCACCCACAACAAGGGCGTGATGAACGGTGTCGATGCCGTGGCCCTCGCGATGGGGCAGGACTGGCGCTCGATCGAAGCGGGTGCGCATGCCTTCGCGTCCGTGACCGGCACTTACAAGCCGCTCGTCGTTTGGAGCCGCACCGAGAGTGGCGTGCACGGCGAGCTCGACATGCCGATGGCCGTCGGAACGGTTGGCGGCTCAACGCGAGTCCACCGCGGTGTGCGCGCGGGCTTCGAGCTCATGGGTGTGCAGAACGCTGGGGAGCTCGCTATCGTCATGGGCGCGGCTGGCATGGCATCCAATTTGGCAGCCCTTCGCGCGCTCGCGGGAGAGGGGATTCAGCGTGGACACATGCGGCTCCACTCGCGCAAGCAAGAGGTGCAGGAAAACGCCCGGCTTCAGGGTAAGAAGGTCAAACGGGGTGGTCAGTGAGCGAATCGGTTCACCAGAGCCCGTCGCCCAACCCCGGTTCCGGGGAGATGTTCGATCACATCGCGGGACGCTACGACCTGCTGAACAGGGTGATGTCGATGGGCATCGACCAGTCGTGGCGTCGCAAGACGGTGGCTGCGATGCAGCTTCCGGCGGGCGCTCGCGTTCTCGACTTGGCGACGGGCACAGGCGACCTCGCCCTCATGATCGCCCGGCTTCACCCTGACGCGCGCGTCGTGGGGAGCGACCCTTCTAACCGAATGCTCGAAGTTGGCGTCGAGAAGGTAGCTCGCAGCGGCCTTGCCGAGCGGGTGGAGTTGCAGGTCGGTGACGCGCAAGCCCTGCCTTACGAAGATGACGCGTTCGACGGGTGCTGCATCGCGTTTGGCATTCGCAATGTCCCCGATCGAGGCGCGGCGCTCGCGGAGATGGCACGCGTGACCAAGCCGGGCGGCCGCGTCGCCGTGTTGGAGCTTGGTGAACCGAGCGTAGGCTGGCTCAGCCCCATCGCCCGTTTCCACGTCCGCAAGGTGATCCCGCGGATCGGCGGGATGCTTTCGGGCTCGCGCGAGTACAAGTACCTGCAAGAGTCGATCGCAGCGTTCCCTCCGGCGGGCGAGTTTGCCAAGCAGATGCAGGCCTCTGGGTTGAACGTCCTCGACGTGAAGCCCCTGACGTTTGGCGCGTGCACCTTGTTCGTCGCCGAGCCGCAGGAGGCCGCGTCATGAGCTCTCAGAGCGCAGCCTTCGCGTTCGAAGGGATTCCGACTCGGGAAAGCTCGCGGGCGTTCTTGGAGCAGGCGTTTCACGCCCACAGCTCCTCGGCGAACAACCTCATCGTGACGGTGCCGGCGCCGGTTGCGCCCCCCGATGCGTTGCTTCGCGCGTTCCCGCACGAGGCCAGCATTCTGTGGGACCCGCCGCAGAGCGACGCGTGTTCCGGGCTTGGCGTTGCGAAGACTCTGGCGCCCAATGCGCCTGCCATCGGCGACTTCTTCGATAGTACCGACCACGTGGCCGACGCAGCAAGCCCTGCGCCGCGCGTTTTTGGCGGCGCCTCTTTTGCACCCGGTGCTGCTGAGAAGATGCCCTGGGATAGCTTCGGCGACGGTTTTCTGTTGCTGCCGTCTTGGACGTATCACGTGGGTGAGCGCGCTTGGCTGTCGCTTGCCGTGTGCGAGGCCGACCGCCCCATCGCTGAGCAGGTTCTCGACGTGTTCGATACGATCTGGGACAGCCTCGAACGACCGATTGGCGTCATTCCGTCGCCAGTCTCGGTGCGGCGCATCGACGAGGCGGATCATCAGACCTGGTCGCGCCAGGTCGAAGACATCCGACGAAAAATCCAAGAAGGGGCCGTCGAAAAGGTGGTTGCCGCGAGGCACTGCGTCGTCGAGCTCGAGACGGGCGCCGGCTCGCTCGACGTGCTCAAGCGCCTCGAAGAAGGGTTCCCTGGCTGCACTCGCTTCGCGCTGTGGCGAGGAGATGCAGCGTTCTTGGGTGCGACCCCCGAGCTTTTGATTTCGCGCCGCGGCCCGTCGGTGCTGAGCGAGGCGCTCGCCGGATCGACCGCGCACGGCGACGCGGCGCGGATGATGGCCAGCTCGAAGGAGCGCGAAGAGCATCAACTGGTGGTCCGCGCGATTCTCAAGGCGCTCGAGCCGTTCTGCGATTCCCTGCGTTCCGCTTCGGAGCCGAGTGTGCGCGAGCTTCCGAACCTGCTGCACATGCAAACACCGATCGAGGGGCGCCTTCGCGAGCCGACACACATTCTGTCACTCGTTCAGGCATTGCACCCAACGCCGGCGGTGGGCGGTGTTCCAACGAATGAAGCAATTCGATGGATCGTCGAGCATGAGGCGCTGGCGCGCGGTTGGTACAGCGCGCCGGTCGGCTGGACCGACGCTTCCGGCGACGGCGAGTTCGTCGTCGCGCTGCGCTCTGGTTTGCTTCGCGATGGAAAGGCCTGGGTCTACGCTGGCGCCGGAATCATGGCCGACTCCGATCCGGACGCGGAGTACGCGGAGACCGAGCTCAAGATGCAGGCGCTTCTAGGAGCGCTCCATGGGGACGGCCGCTGAGATACAAACCCAGTGGGCGAGGCTTGTCATCGACAGCTTCGTCCAGGCTGGCGTTGGCGACGCGATCATCAGTCCAGGTTCGCGTTCCACGCCCTTTGCGATCGCCGCCCTCGAGCATGAGGAGCTCCAGTGCACGAGTGCGCTCGATGAGCGCTCCGGGGCGCACTACGCGCTAGGCCAAGCGCGCGTCACGCTTCGCCCGTCGCTCCTTCTGTGCACGTCCGGGAGCGCGCCAGCCAACTACTTCCCCGCGATCATCGAGGCGAGTGAGGCGGGGGTTCCCCTCATCGTGCTGTCCGCAGATCGACCTCCCGAGCTACATCGGTGTGGAGCCAACCAGACGACCGATCAGATCGGGCTGTACGGGCCCAAAGTACGTTTCTTCGCAAACCTCGGAGAGCCACGCGACGATACGTTGAGCTTGAGGGCCGCTCGACGGACCGTCGCACAAGCGGTGTCCGAGGCTTTGGGCGTCAAACCAGGCCCGGTTCACATCAACGCGCAGGCGCGCAAACCTCTGGAGCCCATGCCAGCCAAGGGCGAGCTCCAAGTGCGAGTCGATGCAATCCTCGCGGAGCCGCTCACGCAATTGTATCGCGCGCGTCCCCTCGACCCCAAGCTGGTCGAAGACATTCCCGCGTTGGTCGTCGACTCGGTCGCCGAGGCGCTCGACTCGTCTGCGCGTCCGGTCATCTTGTGCGGTCCGGGGGACCTGCGTAGCGCGATGTTCGTCGACGCGCTCGATGAGCTGGCCGAACGCTCGGGCGCCGTCGTGCTCGCGGAAACCTCGAGTCAGTTTCGATGCTGGGCTGAGTCTCGGGCGTTGGGAGCCTTCGACGCCATTTGGCGGACGCAGAGCGGGAGGTCGATGTGCCTCCCCGATTTCGTCTTGCAGCTTGGAGCAACCCCGGTGTCCAATGGATGGGAACAACTTTGCATGACCAACCGGATTCGCCGGATCGTCGTGCACCCGTGGGAGTGGGCGGATCCCAGTTCGAACGCGGAAGCGATCGTGCAGGCCGACATCGGATCTTTTCTCACGGCACTTTGCAAAGCGACGTACAGTTCCGCCCGTCGCGACCCGGAGTTTGTTTCGGGCTTCGAGTGGGCCGAGTCGGCGGTCTGGGACGAGGCGTCCGCGATTCTAGACCAGGCCGGTGATGCTCTCACCCAAGCCGGTGCGGCACGGACGTTGCTCGATGCGCTGCCCAACCCCAGCGCGTTGGTTTTGGGCAATAGTCTGCCGATTCGTGACGTGGACGCCTGGGCGCCGCCAAGTAACAAGATGCTCGCGGTGTTTTCCCAGCGCGGCGTGAGCGGGATCGATGGGGTCGTATCCGGCGCCGCGGGTGTGGCCTCATCGGTGGCAAAGGCCACGACCCTGCTGATCGGTGACGTTAGCTTTCTTCATGATACCAATGGGCTGCAGCTGGCATCGCGGCTGACCGGTCCAGTCGTCATCGTCGTCGTCAACAATGGGGGTGGCCGGATCTTCGAGCAGTTGCCAATCGCAGAAGATGGCAAAGCGCAGTGGCTCCCGTATTTCACCACGCCGCACGATGCCGACCTGGCCAGCGCAGCGGCGATCTATGGATGCGAGTTCGACACCGCGAGTACGGTGACGGGGTTCCGGCAGGCGCTCGACATGGCGTACGCACGACAAGGATGCACTGTCATCGAGGCCGTCGTGCCCGCGCAGAGCGCGCTCCGGCAGAGTCGCGCGCTGCTCAGCCGGGTCGAACGGGCGCTTCAACGCGAGGCGTCTTGATGTGGACGCTCCTGCACGGCTTCACGGGGGCGCCGCGAAGCTGGAGCCGTGTGCTCAATCATGCCCAGCTCGACCGATCCCCCGTTGTCCCGGCCTTGGCAGGCCACGGGCAGGATTGGCGGAGTAGGGACGTTGAGTCGTTCGAAGTCGAGCTCACACGGCTCCTCGCGGTTGCCTCCGGCGCCGATCGACCGCGCTTGCTTTGTGGGTACTCGATGGGCGCGCGAGTTGCGATCGGTCTCCTCGCTCAGCAGCTACACCTCTTCGATGCGGCGTTGCTGATCGGGGTACATCCAGGCCTGATCGATGACGCGGCCCGCACAGCCCGCCGCGAGTTGGATGCAGGTCGGGCTCGGTCACTCCGAGAGAAGGGTCTTGCTGAATTCGTTGCGGGCTGGGAAGACCTCCCGCTGTTCGCGAGCCAACGGAACCTCTCGCGCGAGGTGCTGGCCGAACAACGGGAGACTCGCCTTGCGCAGGATGCCGAAGGGCTGGCGCGGGCATTGGAGGTGCTCGGCCTGGCCGAGATGCCGGACTATCGTGCAGCGATCAGGTCTTCCGAGGTTCCGATCACGCTCATGACGGGCTCCCTCGACTCCAAGTTCTCCGAGATTGCAAGTGCGCTCGCGCGTGAAAGCGCTCACATCGATGCCGAGGTGGTTGAGGGGGTGGGCCACAACGTCGTGCTCGAAGCCCCGATGGCGGTTGCCGCTGCCTTGCAAAGGCTCGAGGGGAGGGGGCGCGGATGACCGACGCCACTCCAGGCTCGATCGGCGCATGGATAGTTGCGGCGCGTCCCGCCACGCTCACCGCGGCGTTTGCACCCGTCGCGGTGGGTACCGCGTGCGCATGGCGCGTTGGCGGATTTCGATGGGACGCGGCACTCGCGGCGCTACTCGGCGCGTTTCTCATTCAGATCGCGACGAATTTTGCCAACGACATGTTCGACTTTCAGAAAGGGGCGGACACCGACGAGCGTCTCGGGCCTACACGCGCGGCGCAGGCGGGCCTTCTTACCGTGAGGCAGCTTCGCCGAGGGATTATCGTCACGTTCGCGCTCGCACTTGGAACGGGCGTCTACCTCACGTGGGTTGCAGGCCCAGCCGTGATCGTCATCGGTCTCGCGTCGATGACCGCGGGCCTCGCGTACACAGGCGGCCCTTTTCCGCTTGCGTACAACGGCCTCGGCGACGTGTTCGTCATGGCGTTCTTCGGATTCGTGGCAGTATGTGGGACGGCATTCGTGCAAGCCTCGTTCGTGCCCCAGATCGCATGGGCCGCGTCCGTCCCCATCGGCGCCTTGGCCACCGGGATTCTCGTCGTGAACAACGTGCGCGACTTCGAAGGGGACGCCCGCGCAGGCAAGACGACACTGGTGGTTCGATTCGGGAGGGGAGCCGGCGTGAGGGAATACGCCTTCCTGCTAGCCGCGGCGTACGCGACGCCCATCATCATGTTTGTTTTCGGCTGGACCAGCGCTTGGGTATGCCTCCCTCTGTTGACCGTCCTCTGGGCCGTCGGGCTGCTTCGCTCCTTAGTGAACGAGCGCGGGGTCGCCCTCAATCAGACACTCGCCGAAACCGCGAAGCTTCTTTCCCTCTTCGGCGTTCTGTTCGCGATCGGGATTGCGCTGTGACGGAGCTCCATGCAGAGATCGACGTGCTCGAGGGGGAGCTGTCCGAACCCCTCGTCGGCGGGGCTGCAGGTCTACTCAAGCGAACGTTTGCCGTGCTTCGGCTCGCGCGAGGCGACGGCACGACCGGACTCGGAGAAGCCTCTCCGCTGCCCGGCTACTCACCCGATTCGATGGCAGAGGTTTCCGATGAGCTTCAGCGCCTCACGAACGCCCCGCTCAACGCGAATCCATTGGCGAGCCCGCTCGATCTCCTCGTGGACGCATTTGCCGTGCACCCGCTCAAGCATCCTGCCTCACGCTTGGCGCTCGAAACGGCCCTGCTCGACTGGTTGGGTCATACCCGCGGCGAACCCGTGCATCGGGTCCTCGGCGGCGACGTCGATAGGCAATCGATTCCAATCGTGGACCTCGTGTTGGAGACCAACCCGGTGTCGTGGCCGGCGTGCATCGATGCGCTCCTGTCAGCCGGCGCTACGCACCTGAAGCTCAAGGTCGGATCCGATCTCGACGCAGAGGTTGCCGCCCTGCAGACGATTCGCCGCGAGCATCCAACACTTCCCCTCCGGCTCGACGCCAACCGCCGCATCCCGTTCAAGGCGCTGCGCCGGCAAGCCGAGTCGTTGGAAGCTCTCGAGTTGGAGCTGATCGAGGAGCCCGTTGCGCCCGAGGACTGGCCCGCTGCGCTGAGCTTGCCGTTGCCCTTCGCATTGGACGAGTCGCTGCGCGACGAAGGGCTTTCGCAGCGGTTGCTTGGGAGCGGCAGTATCTTCGCCGTCGTCATCAAGCCGATGGTCCTCGGCGGATTACGCGCTTCATTCGCGGTTGCCGAACTCGCTGCGGCGCACGGCGCGCAGTCCCTGGTGTCGCACACCTTCGACGGACCGATTGCGAGAGCGATCACCGCCGAGCTGGCGCTTGCGCTGCAAACCGAGCTCGCAGCAGGACTGGGCTCACATCCAGCGCTTGCGCTCTGGCCACCCCACCGGATCGCTGCGATCCGCGACCGGCAGATTGCGCCTCACGGCGCGCCGGGGTTGGGGCTTCACTTCGAAGAGGATCCCGATGCATGAGCTAAGTGTGCTCGCGGCCGCAAGCGAAGCGCCGACACGCGATTGCCTGATCACCGACGACAAAGTTTGGTCCTACGCCGACATAGCCACCCGGGTCCGCACCGCTCTCAGTTCCCTTCGAGCCCAAGGCGTCCAGCTTGGAGACCGGGTCGCTCTCGCGCCCAACGTGGATGTCGACTCGATCGTATGGCTTTACGCTCTCTTCGAGCTCGGATGTCCGGCGGTCCTGCTGCACCCCCGCCTGACGGATCGCGAGCGCGCGGTTGTCCTCGGGGAAGCACAGCCGACGCACCTGATCACCGAGCCGGTCCCTGACAACTCCGCAAGCGATGAAGCTTCGACCCTGCCTCCGACCCCGGACGAGCGGACTCTGGCCATCGTGTACACCTCGGGCTCTGGCGGCAGGACTCGCGGCGCCCGGCTGTCCCGTCGCTCGTTCATCGCGTCGGAGGCCGCGCATGCTGCAAACCTCGGATGGCTTCCCGAGGATCGGTGGCTGCTGGGGATGCCGCCCGCCCACGTCGGCGGTCTGTCGATTGTGACCCGGTCCCTGGTTGCCAGAAGCTGCGTCGTGTTGAGTCCGGGAACGTTTGATCCACGTGAGGCAGCACGCGTCATGGCCCAACATCGAGTGACGCTCATTAGCGTGGTGCCAACGATGCTTCGCCGGCTGTTGGCCCTCGAAGAACCCGCATGGACGCCGGGACGCGATCTCCGCGCCGCCTTGGTCGGGGGCGCACCCTTTTCCGATTCGCTGCGTGAGCTGGCTGCGAAACGAA
Organism: uncultured bacterium; assembly: GCA_937984275.1. Classification (GTDB taxonomy): domain Bacteria; phylum Myxococcota_A; class Polyangia; order Polyangiales; family Houyiibacteriaceae; genus SG8-38. The sequence continues at coordinate 17,307 of CALJYC010000307.1, forward strand.
ACGTCCCAACCCTAGCTACCTATGGATCCACCGAAGCATGCTCCCAGATCACGACGCAAAGCAGGGAGCAGAGCGGCACTCGTGGATCCGGTGCGCCCCTGCTGGGTATCGAACTGCAGATCCGAGGAGGCGAGATTCAGGTCCGCGGCGACGTGCTCATGGACGGATACCTCGGGCACGACCGTAGCGGGGCGCCCTGGACGCCCGGTGGATGGTTTCGCACCGGAGACCTCGGTTCCTTCTTGGCGGATGGTCAGCTCTTTGTGCAAGGTCGCGTCGACGACCTCATCGTGACGGGCGGCGAGAACGTGGCCCCTCAGGAAGTCGAAGCGTGGCTTGAAACCGTTCCGGGAATTATGTCGGCTTGTGTGTTCTCGTTACCGCACGACGAGTGGGGCGAGGAAGTGGTTGCGGCCCTCGTCACCGACTCGACGCGATACAATGCCGGCAGCGTTCGCCACCAGATGACCAATGAGCTCGCGGCCCACAAGCACCCCAAACGAATTTGCGTCCTCGATGGGCTGCCCCTCAATCGCTCTGGGAAGGTCGATCGCGCCGCGGTGAAGGAACAGTGCGCCAGCCAGCTCCGTCCAATTTAGCTTCGGTGGGCGTAGCGGGTTTCTGCTAGGGTTCGGCCCTCAACGGGGAGACCAGCATGGCAGATCAGATCAACGCCTCACACATTCTACTCATGTATGCCGGTTCGGAGCGTTCCTCCGCGACGCGCAGCAAAGAGGAAGCCGAATCCCAAATCGCGGGCATCGAGCAGCAGCTTCAAGGCGGCGCCGACTTCGCCGCTCTCGCACGCGAGCACTCCGATTGCGGTTCGGCACAGGCGGGTGGTGATTTGGGCGGCTTCGGCCGAGGTCAAATGGTCAAGGGTTTCGAAGACGCCGCCTTCGCGCTCAACGTCGGCGAAACCAGCGGGGTCGTCGAGACGCCGTTCGGCTTCCATATCATTCATCGGACGGGCTAGCCGCCCCTTCGGTTGTGCCGGACGGGCTAGCCGCGCCTCTGGCTGAGAAACTCTTGCACGATGGGCCGGTAACCTTCGCGGAAGGTCGGATGCTCGAACCGGTATCCCGTCTCCCGAAGCCGCGCGTTTCGGCAACGCTTGTTGAATCGCTCGGCCTGACCCGCCGGAGGCGCGGGGACGCTTAGCTCGGCGCTCAGCCAGGTCACGACGTCGGCGGTCGTGACGGGCTCGTCGTCGGAGCCCAAGTAGAGGGTCTCCGGAGTTTCGAGGCGCATGAGGTGGTGCAAGGCGCCGGCGCAATCCTCGACATGGATGCGATTGGTCCAACTTCCGGTTGCGGTGGCTTCCCCGTCCCAGACCTTGCGCACGAGTCGCGTTCTTCCTGGCCCGTAGATTCCCGAGAGTCGCACGTTGATCCCCGTTTCGGGGGCCTCTCGAACGATCGCTTCGGCCTCGAGCAGCACGCGTCCGTTGAACCGAGGTGGCTCCGTCGCCGAGCTCTCGTCGACCCATTCCCCCTCGCTTTGCCCATAGACGGCGGTGCTCGAGGTGAAGAAGACTCGGCGCAGTGGGCAGCGTGCGTCCCGCAGCGCGCCCAACAAATCACGCAAGCCGTCGACGTAGACCGATCGATAGTGATCTTCGTCTCGACGGTCGGCGCTTGCCGTGTAGAAGACGTAGTCGAAGGCGGTGGGTGGCCTGTCGAAGCTGCCCGGGTCGGTCAAGTCGATGCGCCACGGCCGGACCCCTTCTGCGAGGGCCTCGACACGGCGGCGCACTCCCCAGACCTCGCACTCATCGGCGAGCAGGCGAGCCGCAAGCGCGTTTCCCACGTCGCCGCAGCCGGCGATCAAGACTTTGTTTGACATGGCTCAGCCACAAAGGCGGTTGCCGCCCTTGCCCTTGGCTGAATATGCGAAATCGTCAGCGCGTTTCAAGACGACTTCGACAGTGTCTCCGGGGCGGGCGATGCTCAGCCCGGCGCTCGCCGTCATGGGTCTCTCGGGGTCGAATTTCATGCCCACCTCGCGGATCGCCGTCACAAAACGGTTGCCCGCGACCCGACCTTCTTCTTGATTCGTGTCCGGCAGCACGATCACGAACTCATCACCGCCATAGCGGCCGGCGACATCGACCTCGCGCGTCGATCTTCGGAGCGCATCCGCCACGCTTTGGAGCACCTGGTCTCCCTCGAGGTGCCCTCGGGTGTCGTTGACCCGCTTGAACTGATCCAGGTCGATCATCACAACCGCCATAGGACGTCCACGATTCAACCAAGCCAGGCCCTGTTCGATGTGGCTCAAGATGTGCCGGCGGTTCCAGAGCTTGGTCAGTGGGTCCTGCCGTGAGAGTTCCGCCAGGCGTTCATTGGCGACCACGAGTTGGTTCTCGCGGCGATTGATCCGTTGGATCAGCGTCGCGACGATTGCGGTACAGAACATCAGCAGCACGGTGACCATGAAGGCTTGTAAGAACCCTTCGAGCGCGTCGGGGCTCCGTGACTGCAGCCACGCCGGGCCATCGGGAGCGAACGGCAGCACTCCACGGACCTCCATGATGACCACGGACGAGTACATGGCTGCGCCAATGCTCGAGAGCACGACGCCCATCCTCGGTGTCACGACGAGCGAGTTGACGATCCCAGCGACGAAGTAGAGCGCGACGATAACCGTACGAGAGGAGCCGATCCGCTGGACGATGAACGTGAGCAGCGCCATATCGAGGATACCGCCTAAGAAGGGACGCCAGGGACCTGCGATATCTCGCCAGATCAGAAACTGTTCCACGATCGCGACGCCGGCATAGGCGACAAACACCCAGCGATGCGCAGTCATCGGGGGATAGAGGAGCGGCACGAGCCAAATCCCGCAAGCCGCCAGTAGGAAGCGAACCCACGCCGTACCAAAAGCCAATTTGTTCGAATTCATTCTCGGGGCACCGATCCAAGCATATTACCTTAACCCATCAGGATTATAACAGAATCGGCTGGGCGATGCCCCGTTCTACTGGGCGTTTCACGGGCGCATGCCACTTTTTAAGGTCATTACGGCAGTTCCTTTGAGTGAGGTTTGAAGCGCATGAGCGACGACGCAGCGACACAACGGCTGAAGCAACTGATCGAGCAACGAATCGTCTTCTTCGACGGCGCGATGGGCACGATGATCCAGCGCGCAGACCTCGAAGAAAATGACTTCCGAGGCGACCGGTTTCGCGATCATCCGGGGAGCCTACAGGGCAACAACGACCTGCTCGTTCTCACGCGGCCGGACGTGATCCGCGGCATTCACGAACAGTACCTCGATGCCGGCGCCGACATCATCGAAACCAACACGTTCAACGCGAATGCGTTCTCGCAAGCCGACTACGACTTGCAGCACGTGGTCTACGACCTCAATGTCGCCGCGGCGCGTCTCGCCAAAGAGGCCACGGCCAGTCGGGCGGACAAGCCGTGCTTCGTGGCGGGGGCGATCGGCCCGCTCAACAAGACCCTGAGCCTGAGCCCGGACGTCGATGATCCAGGCTTCAGAGCGCTCACCTTCGATGAAGCGCGTGAGGCCTACGCGGAGCAAGTGCGTGGGTTGATCGACGGAGGCGCCGACCTCCTGCTCGTCGAGACGATCTTCGACACCCTCAACGCCAAAGCCGCGCTCTGTGCGGTCGACGACGTCTTTGCAGAGAAGGGCGTTCGTCTTCCGATTGTGATTTCAGTCACCATCGTCGACAAGAGCGGCCGCACCTTGTCCGGACAGACGGTCGAGGCGTTCTACATCTCGATTGAGCACGCTCAGCCATTGGCGGTCGGGATCAATTGTTCGCTAGGCGCTCAGGAGATGCGCCCATTCCTGAAGGAGCTGGCCGGCATCGCCGATTGCTACGTGCATTGTTATCCCAACGCGGGCCTCCCGAATGCCTTTGGCGGCTACGATCAAACCCCGGAGCAAATGGCGGAGTTGCTCCGAGGGTTTGCCGCGGACGGGATGATCAACATCATTGGTGGCTGCTGTGGCACGACTCCGGACCATATCCGGGCCATCGTCGATGCGGTCCGCGACGTGTCACCGCGCCCGGAGCCCGAGCGCGAAAACCACTATCCGCGCTTCAGCGGCCTCGAGCCCCTGATCATTCGGCCAGAGACGAACTTCATCATGGTGGGTGAGCGCACCAACGTGACCGGCTCTGCCAAGTTCCGAAAGCTGATCACTGAAGGTGATTACCCGGAGGCCGTCTCCGTTGCGCTTCAGCAGGTACGCAACGGCGCGAACATCATCGACATAAACATGGACGAAGGCATGCTCGACTCCGAGCAAGCGATGACCAGGTTCCTGAATCTGATTGGCGCCGAGCCTGAGATTTCACGCGTTCCGATCATGATCGACAGCTCGAAGTGGAGCGTTCTCGAAGCGGGCCTCAAGTGCGTGCAGGGCAAAGCTCTCGTCAACTCGATCAGCTTGAAAGAAGGCGAGACGGAGTTCCTCGATAAGGCTCGCCAAGTACGCCGCTACGGTGCCGGCGCCGTCGTGATGGCCTTCGACGAAGAGGGACAGGCGGACACGATCGAGCGGAAGGTGGAGATCTGCGCCCGGGCGTACCGGATACTCGTCGAAGAGGCAGGCTTCGCGCCGACCGACATCGTGTTCGACCCGAACGTTTTCGCGGTCGCCACTGGAATCGAAGAGCACAACCAGTATGCGATCAACTTCATCGAGGCGACGAGACAAATCAAGGCGCGGTGCCCTGGCGCGCTCGTGAGCGGCGGAGTGAGCAACCTCAGCTTCTCGTTTCGCGGCAACAACCGCGTGCGCGAAGCGATGCACTCCGCGTTCCTCTACCACGCGATCGGTGCTGGAATGGACATGGGCATCGTCAACGCAGGGCAGCTCGAGGTCTACGAAGAGGTTCCCAAAGATCTCCTCGAGCACGTCGAAGATGTCCTCTTCGACCGTCGCGTCGACGCAACCGAGCGGCTCGTCGCGATGGCCGAGACGGTCAAGGGCAAGGGCAAGAGGCAGAAGCACGACCTCACGTGGCGCGAGGCGCCGGTCGAGAAGCGGCTCTCGTACGCGTTGGTCAACGGAGTGGTCGACTTTGTGATCGAAGACACCGAGGAGGCCCGGCTGAAGTACCCACGCCCGCTCGACGTCATCGAAGGTCCGCTGATGGATGGGATGGCCGTGGTCGGCGATCTGTTCGGCTCCGGAAAAATGTTCCTGCCGCAGGTCGTGAAGAGCGCACGGGTCATGAAGAAGTCGGTCGCGCACCTCGAGCCGTTCATGGAAGAGGAAAAGACCGCCGGGTCCGCTCGCGGCAAGGTTCTGCTCGCGACCGTGAAGGGTGACGTGCACGACATCGGCAAGAACATCGTGGGCGTGGTACTCGGCTGCAACAACTACGAGGTCGTCGATTTGGGCGTCATGGTTCCAGCTCAGAAAATCCTCGACACCGCCGTGAGCGAGGAGTGCGACATCGTCGGCCTGAGCGGGCTCATCACACCTTCGCTCGACGAGATGGTGTACGTCGCGTCGGAGATGCAGCGGCGGGGGTTCGAAGTCCCGCTGCTCGTAGGCGGCGCGACGACCAGCAGGGCGCACACCGCCGTCAAGATTGCCCCGGCGTATGACGGCAGCACGATGCACGTTCTCGACGCGTCCCGCGTGGTCAACGTCGTGTCGGCGCTCTTGAGCCCCGAGCGCCGGGTGGAGCTCGATGCGAAGAACCGACGCGAGCAGGAAAAGTCGCGGAAGCTGTTCGAGCACCGGCAGAACCGCGAGCTGATTTCCCTCGACATTGCGCGGGAGAACGCGGCGCAGGTCGCGTGGCGAAGCGAAGATGTGCCCATGCCCGCCTTCAAGGGGGCTCGGGTCATCGATGACGTCGGCCTCGAAGAGATTGCCCGGTACATCGACTGGACTTTCTTCTTTTCCGCCTGGGATCTCAAAGGGAAGTTCCCGAAGATCCTCGACCACGA
>CALJYC010000308.1 GCA_937984275.1 uncultured bacterium
GCTGTGACGGTGGCCACCAACATGGCGGGTCGAGGCACCGACATCGTGCTCGGCGGCAATCCCGAAATGCTCGGCCGAATCGAGGTGCTCGAGAACGCTCCGGAGGACGTGCTGTCCGACCCCGAGCGTCGTGACGCAGCGATCGCCAAAGCAACCGAGCACCTCGTCACCAAGTGCAAAGAAGACGCCAAGGCTGTCAAAGAGGCGGGTGGCCTCCAAATCATCGGCACCGAGCGCCATGAATCGCGGCGAATCGACAACCAGCTTCGCGGCCGCTCGGGCCGTCAGGGCGACGCCGGATCTTCACGCTTCTTCCTCTCGCTCGAAGACGACTTGATGCGTATTTTCGCCGGCGAGCGCGTCCAATCCATGATGGACCGCCTGGGGATGGAGGAAGACGTTCCGATCGAGCATCGCTGGGTGACGCGCGCAGTCGAGAACGCGCAAAAGAAGGTCGAGGAGCGCAACTTCGACGTTCGAAAGCACCTGCTCGAGTACGACGATGTGATGAACCAGCAGCGCAAGAGCATGTATGCGCTGCGAAAGCAGGTCTTGCGTGGCGAGTACCGAACGGTGCCGACCGATGATGAGCGCAAGGCCGGCGTAGAGCCGGTGCCTCTGGTCAAAGGGATCGACGAGGCGCTTCTGTCGCGGGTCACGAAGGTGCTCGAGAACATGGTGAAGTTCCATTCGTATCCGTTGCCGGATGCGGGCCTCACCCAGGACGACGTGCCCGCACACCGCAAGAAGGCGATCGAGTCTGATCTGTCGACGCTGACCGACCTGCGGGTCCAGTTGCTCGAAAAAGACATCTACACCTGGTTCGGTTGCGCCGTGCCCCTCGAGGACTTCCGCAACGATCCGCAAGGCGCCTTCAAACACCTCGAGCAGGAGGTCGGGATGTCGCTGACCGAGCAGAAGGAACGCCTGCTCGACTTGGTCGACGAGGTCGTCACCACGATGACGGCGCACGCGTGCCCGCCTGGCAAGCACTACGAGGACTGGGATCTCGAGGGGCTCGAGCGCGCCTATAAAGAGCAGTTCGCGATTGGCGCAACCGGCATCCACGAGATCAGCGACCGCGAGACGCTGCTTCGCAAGCTTTACGCCGACGCCGCCGCTGTCCTGGAACGCAAGGAAGACGAGTTCGGCACCGAGAACTTCCTCCGATTGTTCCGCGACTTGTATCTCCAAGAGATCGACAAGCAGTGGATGGACCACCTACAGGGGATGGACCACCTTCGCGACGGCATCGGGCTACGCGGCTACGGCCAGCGCGATCCAAAGAAGGAGTATCAGCGCGAGGGCTTCGATATGTACCTGGAAATGGTGCAGAGCGTGAAGTCGTCCGTCACTCTCGGGATGTTCACCGTCGAGCGGGCGGGCGAGGAAGAGTTGCAGCGGCTCGAGGAGCAACGCCGCACGGCGACCGAAAAGCGCCAGCGACAGATCCGCGCGAGCCATCAGGGCGAGGGGCCCGGCGGCGGAGGCCAGCAACAGCAGCCCGGCCTGAGCAGGCAGGCTCGCCGTGCAGCGGCAAGGCGAGGCCGGCGTGCCGGTGGCGGCGGTCCCGGAGCGCCGCCTCCGCAGCAGCCCCCGGCAGCGCAGCCAGCAACCGTCAAGCGCGACCATCCCAAGCTCGGTCGCAACGACCCGTGCTACTGCGGCAGCGGCAAGAAGTACAAGAACTGCCACTACCGCGCAGACCAGGCCGCAGCCTCGCCGCAGTAACGCCCATCTGGTAATAGGCACGCCATGAGCGGACGGGTGAAGGGGTTTCGCTTCGCTGGCGTGCACGGCGGGGTCAAAGCTGGTGAAGCGTTGGACTTGGGGCTGATCTTTGCGGATGAGCCCGCGGTCGCCTCTGGGGTCTTCACGAAGAACCGCGTGCGAGCAGCACCGGTCGTGATCAGTGAGCGCCGCCTGAAGAGTGGGCTTTGTCAGGCGATCCTGGTGAACAGCGGCAATGCAAACGCCTGCACCGGCAAGCAGGGCCGGCACACGGCGTTGGCCTTGACGCGCGCCGCCGCAGCATCGCTACGTGTTCCGGCGGCGCTCGTCCTCCCCGCCTCGACGGGCGTCATCGGCGTGCAGCTCCCGCAGGAGAACATCACGCACGCGATCCCGGCGCTCGTCGCAGATCTGTCCGAGGCCGGTGCGACACGGTTTGCCCGCGCCATCATGACCACCGACCGTGGTCCGAAGGTCGCGCAAGCCGAGGTCAAAGTTGGGCGAACGACGTGCCGCGTGCTCGGGATCGCCAAGGGTGCCGGGATGATTCATCCGAACATGGCGACGACGCTCGCCTTCGTCGCCACCGACGCGCCGCTACGCCGGGCCACGCTCGGCAGGCTCCTGCGCCAGTCGACGGAGCTCACCTTCAACCGCGCGACGGTCGACGGGGACACCAGCACCAACGACTCGATCTACGCGCTCGCATCAGGTGCCGCCACGAATCGGGTGGTCGATGAGAAGAGCGCGGCAGGGCGGCGGTTCGCCCGGGCCCTCACCGAGGTGCTCGAGTCGCTCGCGAAAAAGATTGTCGCGGACGGAGAAGGCGCGGAGCACCTGGTTCGGATCGAGGTTCATGGAACCCGGACCGACGGGGATGCGGTGCAGATCGCCCGCACGATCGCCGGTTCCCAATTGGTCAAAACGGCGCTTCACGGCTGCGACCCCAACTGGGGTCGCATCCTGGCTGCGGCAGGCCGATCCGGGGCACGTTTCAATCCTGATCACGTCTCGGTAAAGATCGGCGAGGTGTCGATTTTCGAGGATGGGACCCCCGTCATGACCACAAAAACCGAGGCCAAAGCGGCGGCGACCATGAAGCGCCCCGAGTATGTGATCTCGGTGGCAGTCGGAGCCGGGCGTGGCCTTGGTCATTATTGGACCTGCGACCTCGGTCACGAGTACGTTCGGATCAACGCTGATTACCGGACGTGATTCAAACGATGCTGCGCAAATCGATTCTCCTTTGTGCCATGCTGCTCGCGATCCACGCGACGGCTGGCGCCGATCAAGACAACCCGCCCGCCGAAGGTGAGGCAGCAGCCAAACCGGCGAAGCCCGAGCGCTTGTGCGTCAAGAGCGAGAAGCTGGAGCTCGTCGCGGGCCAACTGGCTGACCTCCAGCACATCCCACCCTCTCCGGAGCTCATCCTCAAGGCTCGCGAGGCAGGCGTCGACGCGAACCCCGTCTATGCGAAGTTCGGGGTCACCGGGGAGTTCGACAGTTTCAAGAAGTGGCTCGAAGACCTGAAGGAGACCGCCGATGCGCCGTTGATCTGCGGGCGCGCCCGCTCCGGTGAACGAATCGTTCTGGTCGCAGCCGTGCGTGCCGGCGCACTCGAGCTCGTCGGAAGGAATCGTCTTCACGCAGAGGTCGTCGAAGATTTCCGCGATCCGTACTTGGTGGTGCGGGACGCCCAGGGCTCTTCGCGACGCATCTCGGTCGACGGCGGAGACTATGGAGCCACGATCGCGCTCCCGCCCGAGTGGGACCGTCCGCTGTTCGTGCAACTCGTTGCAACGGGGCCCAACGGACCGCGCCCGGTCGCGGAGCGCTGGGTGGGCAAGATCCCGCAGCACGAGTCGACAGGGGCTGGGAGTGGGGGATCACCGTCGCCCGAAGCGTGGCTGATGCAGCTCCGCCGCGGGGCGGGCGCGCGTACGTTGCGCTCGAATCGCCTACTGAGCCAAGAGGCGACGACCCACGCGCGCATGATCTGCGACTCCGGGAAGCTCGGCCACGAGCTCGACCCCTATGGCGATCCCGAAGCCCGTTTGCTCAAGCGTGGTATCGAAGCGCGTGTCGTCGGGGAGGCCGTGGCGCGTGCGGCCACGATGCGCGAGGCGCTCCACGCGATCGAAGACAGCCCGAGCCACCGGATGACCGTGACCGACCCGCGGTTCACCGACGCCGGCTTCGGCAAGGCCCAAGACGAGAAGGGGCGCACCTGTGCGGTCGTCCTGTTGGCCTCGTGGCCGCGCAAGGTGCCCTGAGCTCAGGGCGCGACTGAGACGCGCTCTCGGATCCGGTTGGAGCTCGCCTGGTACGCGACGACGAGAACCTGCGCGAGTGCCATCCCCGCGACGATCGTTCCCACTACGCCGGCAAGGATGGCGGCGATTGTGGGCCCCTGGATGCTCACCACGATGCCTTGAACCGGCCAAACCTCGCTCGCGACGAGCAGCCCTAGGTGCACCGCATAGAGGATGAGCAACGCGACGGCCCAGACATGGGAGCCACCCCGAGTGCTGTTGTCCATGAATGCCATCAGCGAGAGCAAGGCGAGCAGGCCGAAGGTCATGTGCGTGGTAGCGGGCGCCCACGATTGCCAATCACCCTCGAGCGTGACGAGGCTCTCGTGCCCTCCTGACACGAAAAACCAGGCGCCCAAGGCCAGAACGCCAAACGTCACCGCCACTCGGGCAAGGCGCGCGCCCCGATAATACGCACGGAAAAGCAAGCTCCCGCTCAGGAGGATGGTGGCCCCCGCGAGGATGGTGGCTTCGGATGCGACACCTTGGAGTGTTTGCTGCCACAGCGCGACTCCGGTTGCGATCGAGCCGACGAAGAACAGTGCAACCGCGCGGCCGCGGTACGACATTGGCGTCAGAGCCAAGATTGCCATGGTGATCAACACGGCCAAGGCTACAAATGTCAACGGATGTACGCCGCCTGCAAGCAGCACGCCGAGCGCACCCACAGCGGTCAGCGCTACCGTCGTGCGGCGCAGTGCGTTGCCACCTGGGCTCGACGGGCGCATTTGCTCGCGCAGCAGGTCCGAGGCGAGGATCGGCGGCCCCGGAGGAATCGGCACGTGCGGCAGGCTCGTGTCGCGATCCGGGGCGGAAGCCCGAGGCGGCTCCGGCTCGACCAACGCGGCTTCTTCTTCGCGTCGCTCGCTCGCGGTGCCGTTCTTCTTTCGGTGAAGCGGCAAGACGGGCGCCGGTTCGCTTTGTGGCTCGCGTTCGCGAATCGCCGTGCGGCTGAGGCCGGTGTCTGGCGACTCCTCGAACTCGGGGTCGGAGAGCGCAACGACCGCCACCGCCCGCGCCGACGTCCCCGTGCTGCTCGACGGCTGGAACGTCCCGCTCATGCGATCGCCCGCGGTCTGCATCCCGCTCGGCTTCGACTCGCGCGCGATGGGCACCACTGGCTTCCCGCCGGGAACCGGCTGACCACACGTGCCGCAGAAAGCATCCGTTCTGAGCACACTACCGTTGCAGTTTTTACACTTGGGCATCGGGTCCGGCCTGTCCGGTTGCTCAGATCATACGCGGGAGGGACCACGTACTTCAACCGGCGCAGTAGGGAGATGTATGCACATCGACGCTCGCGGGTCCGGGTTGTGCCGACCACGACAATCGGATGCGGCTCTATGACAGAAATGTCCTACTGATACCGCTGGTGGCGGAGAAAACCCTGGTTTTTCCGCGGCTGACAAGTTGGCATCACGATTGCAATGTACACAATCGCTTGCTTAAGACCCTCGCCGCGCACTTTCCAGCTTGCCCGGCATCCGCGCGGCGATGGGTCGTCCTTAACTTACTTGCCTAGCTTTTTCTACTGTAGCATCGATTCTTTCGTTTGAAATGGGTCACCGGTTGGTGGCCCATTTGCTTTTAAGTCCGAAATCACAATAAAAAACGGCCTACCAGGGGGGCAGGCCGTTCAGAAGCGTTGTCGAAGGTCTCTAGCCGACGTCCTGAAGGGCATCCTTGGCCCAAAGCTTCTGTTTCTTGAGTTGCTGGAGCTCCAGCTCCTCGCTCGGGGTAAGACTCCGCCTCCCGTCGAGCGCTTCGATACGCTCCGCGAGTTGGGCATGCTTCTTTTCTAGATGCGACTTCTGTCGCTCCGCTGGGATGATTCGAGCGTGGTGCTTGGACATGTCACCTCCGGGGTGCTGACGGGATTCACAAGCTAACCAAGCCAGTCCCGGGCACCGCGAAGCGCCCGTTTACCTATCCTAAGGATCTGAACAGTAATGATCAATCCCACTTTGGAGGGAATTGTGGTTGCCTTGTGTACGGGCCTTCCCGGTGAATACTAAGCCCTTGGGAGCGTTGAACACGTTGATGACCTGCAGAGTTGGGGCGATAGGACTGAGTTTTGTGCTGCTTGCGCTTGCCGGCACGGGCGCGGCCGAAGAAAATAAGCCGCTCGATCCGGCGGTAGTTCTCGGCCTGGTTCAGTCGTTTTACGACCAAACCAAGACCCTACAGGCTGAGTTTGAGCAGACTCGCTACACCCAGCTCTACGATCGCTACGATCGCGCCACAGGGAAGGTGGTCTTCAAGAAGCCCGGAATGATGCGCTGGGACTACGCCCAACCCAACGGGCAGGTGTTCGTCAGCAATGGCAAGAAGCTGTTGATCTACCAGCCGCCCGAGGAAGGCGAGAAGCGAGGTCAGCTCATCGAGCGCGCAGTCGACGAGGATCAACTCCCGTCTGCGTTTTCGTTTCTCACCGGCAGCGGCAATCTCGAAAAAGACTTCGAAGTCCGGCTCCTCGAGCACGACAACGAGAAGTTCGAAGATGGCTACGTCCTGCAGCTCATCCCGCGAAGGCCTACACCCAACTACGAGCAACTGGTGTTCTACGTGCGCACGCTGACCCATGGCGGTAAGCGCGCCGGCGTCGTTCAGCGCGTTCTGATCATCGACTCGGCCGGCAACCGCAACCGGTTCGATTTCTCGAAGCTCAAGTTCAACCGCGACGTGCCCGACAAGCGCTTCAGCTACCGCCCGCCGAAGGGGACCGAGAGGGTCACGCCCTGAGCGCTTGCTCGATTGCTCAACGAGTTCGAAGTCGGTGAATCGCTTCGCTGAGGGCCGCGTGGTCGCTCGGTGGGACGAGGAGTGCGTCGGCGTGGTCCCGCATGTGGTCCGGGATCGCGCCCGCTTCGGTTGCGATGATCGGCAGGCCGCGTGCCTTCGCTTCGAAGAGCACCGTCGGGAGACCGTCTTGTGGGCCAGATGGCACCACGATCGCGTCACACGCGCGGAGTAGTGCCTCTTTTCGCTCACCGGCGACCCAACCCTCGAAGGTTGCGTCGACCCCGAGGTCTTGCGCGAGTGCACGAAGCTTGCCGCGCTCCGGACCGTCCCCCGCGATGCGAACGCTGATCGGATCAGGCAGCGTAGCGACCGCGCGCAGAAGCTGGTCGAGGCCTTTGACCGGGACCAGGCGCCCTAGGAAGAGCAGCGTGAAGCCGTCGATGCCGAGACGGCGACGCAGCGTTGTGCGACTCTCGGGCAGGGTGCGCGGGGGCTCGATCGGCATCGGGCCGACATGCGTGGTCACCGTCGACGGATGAAGGCAGGCCGTTTCGAAGAAGCGATCTCGTAGCGAGTCGCTCAAAAACCACATCGCGGTGGCTCCTGTGGCGATCCTCCGCGCGACGGCTCCGCCTCCGGGCATCTTGGAAAGCCAGCGGATGTCGGTCGCGTGGCAGACGCAAAGATGCGCGCGGCCGGCCGCCGTCCTCGAGGCCACCCAGCCGCTCGGAATGCACCAGGAGCTGATCAACGCATCACAGTCCGCGAGCTGTCGCTCGGACGCGCGGCAGAGCGCGCCCGCAAAGCTTGCAGCGCCTGCCCACCTTGCTGGTCGCAACCGCAAATTGTCTGGTGCGCCGCTGCCGTAGAACGTCTGCTGCAAGGCGCGTGGTCGGGCGTACGGCACCCATCTCACCTCGATCCCAGGCCACCGCGGAGCCGCGCGACGGTGCCGCGGCTCCGGGGCCAACACCCGAACCGTATGACCATGGTCGACCAGGCCGCGCGCCAGGGTCAAAAGGAATGAGCCGGAACAGTCACCCTCGAAGCGCGGAAAGCCAGTCGTGAGAAGTCCGACTTTCATGGCCGGCGCACCTCACTCGACGGTGACGGTCTTGGCGAGGTTGCGCGGCTGGTCGACATCGGTTCCTTTGTGGTCTGCGACGCAGTACGCGTAGAGCTGTAACGGCACGACGGTGACGAAGGGACTGAGCGCCTCGTGGGTTGGGGCGACCTCGACGAAACGATCGCAGAGGGCCTGCGCCTGTGTATCGCCTGCGGTCGTCACGCCAATGATCTTCGCTTCGCGTGCCCGTGCTTCTTGCATGTTGCTCGACACGCGGTCGTAGTGCCGATCCTGGGGCATGAGCACGACGACCGGTACGTGCGCATCCAGCAGCGCGATGGGCCCGTGCTTCATCTCGCCTGCAGCGTAGCCCTCCGCATGCACGTAGGAAATCTCCTTGAGCTTGAGCGCGCCTTCGAGAGCCATCGGGAAGCTAAGGCCACGGCCGAGGAAGAGCACATCTCGGGCCTCGGAGAAATCACGAACGATATCGGTGACCATCAAGTGGGTTTCTCGGAGCCGCTCTGCGATCACGTGCGGGATCCGCGCCAGCCCCTCGATGAGCGCGGTGGCTTGCGCGTCGTCGATCGTTCCACGCCGCCGCCCGAGCCAGATGCTGAACATCAACAGGTTCGCGAGCTGCGTCATGAAACACTTGGTCGAGGCGACGCCGATTTCTGGCCCGGCGTGCGTGTAGAAGCTCGCGTCGGCCACGCGCGGGATCGCGCTGCCATTGACGTT